>CANSWQ010000014.1 GCA_947650775.1 uncultured Mycoplasmatota bacterium | reverse complement strand
CCTATATCTATAACAATATCCTCTGGTTCTATTAAACTTGCAATAGCAATTAATTTCTTGTTTAACATTAGTCTGATAGAAAATCCTTTAACTTTTTAGCGCGAGATGGATGTCTTAATTTTCTTAAAGCCTTAGCCTCTATTTGACGAATACGTTCTCTTGTTACATTGAATTTTTTTCCAACTTCTTCTAGTGTATGACATGTTCCATCAACTAGTCCGAAACGTAACTCTAATACTTCTTGTTCTCTTACTTGTAAAGTCATTAAAACACTCTTAATCTCTTCTTTTAAGATTTCATTTGTAGCATATTCTTCAGGAGACATACTTGATTCGTCTTTGATAAAATCTCCTAAATGAGAATCATCTTCTTCGCCAATAGGTGTCTCTAGAGAAACTGGCTCTTGACTGATTTTGATTACCTCTCTTACTTTTTCAACACTAATACCCATTTTTTTAGCTAGTTCATCTTCTGATGGTTCACGATTTAACTCTAAAGTTAATTGTCTTTGAATACGTGACATTTTATTAATAGTCTCTACCATATGAACTGGTACACGGATAGTTCTTGCTTGGTCTGCTAAAGCTCTTGTAATAGCTTGTCTTATCCACCATGTGGCATAAGTAGAGAATTTAAATCCTTTGTCACTATCAAATTTATCAACGGCTTTCATTAAACCAATGTTTCCTTCTTGGATTAAATCTAAGAATAATAAACCTCTTCCAACATATCTTTTAGCTATACTTACTACTAAACGTAAATTGGATTCTGCTAGTTTATTTATAGCTACTTCATCACCACTACTAACTCTTTCACTTAATTCTAATTCTTCTTCTGGTGATAATAACGAAATACGTCCGATTTCTTTTAAATACATTCTTACAGGGTCATTGATGTTGATATCTTTAGTTAATTCAGCATCATCTAAAATAATAGGCTCTTCTTCAATTATTTTAGGAACACCATCTGGGTCTGTTCCCGCATCTTCATCTGCGACTACTTGAATGTCATTTTCCATTAATGTATTGTATATCTCATCTAAAGAATCATTGTCTACATCTAAACCTTTTAGGGCATCTGCTAGTTGCTCAAATGTAATATACTTTTTTTCTTTACCAACCTTTATTAAATCATTTATTCTTTCTTCTAGCGATTTAATCTCAAATATTTCTTTTACTGACTCTTTTGTTTCAACTTTTTTTTCATTATTTTTCATAACCTACACATCCTTTTTTTATCTCTAATAATTTATTTGCTAATTCTAATCTTTTGCTAGAATCTAGTTCATTTGCTATTTTTTCTTTTAATTCTTTTATTTCTTTTTTGGCCATTTCAGCATTTGCCACCCGTATGAATTCTTCAAATGATGCCATATCTAATTCTTCTAAATTTATTTCTTTTATTATTTCCATTACATCATCACTTAGATATTCTTTGGTATTTATATAAGTAATGAAAGATGCTATATCTATATTATGATGGTTTTCAGCATAATAGATTATTTCACTAGCTATCCCCCGATATTTTTTGTTATCTAAGAATCCTAACTCTTTTTTGTATTTTTCAATATATTTGGTGTCATTTAACATAAAGTAAATAATATTTCGACAAGCTATATCATACTTCGAATTCTTCTTTTTGACAAGTTTTTTTTCAGGCTCAACCTTAATTACTTTGTCTTTACTTTGTTTTTTTAACTCAGACTTTAATAAATCAATGGGGATATCATAATCTTTACTCATCTTATTGATAGTTAATTCTTTTGTTAAATCATCATTAATATCTTTTATATTGTTTATTATTTCTTTGACATAACTTACTAAATCATTGGTTTTGGATAAATCTTTATTTTTCTTTAAATATTTTAATTTAAATTCTAAAAAACTAATGGGGTTTTTTATATTATCTAGTATGGCTTCTATCCCATTTTTTATGATATATTCATCAGGGTCTTTTTCACCACTTAATCTGACTATAAAAGGATTTAACCCTGCACTTTCTAATATATTGCCATTTGCAAATGTGGCTGTTTCACCAGCATTGTCATTGTCTAACATTAAAATAACTTTCGCTCGTAAACTTTTTATTATATCAACTTGTTCTTTTGTAAGGCTTGTCCCCATAAGCGCGATAACGTTTTTTATTCCGTTTATACTCATCCTGATAGCGTCCATATTGCCTTCAACAATTATAACTTCTTTTTTTCTACTTATTTCTTTCTTCGCTCGATGATAATTAAATAATATTTGTCCTTTTTTAAAAATATTAGTCTCTTTAGAATTTAAATACTTCGCTTGTTCTTTATCTTCAGGTTTATATATTCTGCCTGTAAAACCTATAACTTCACCTTCTAAATTATGAATGGGAAAAATGATTCTGTTTATAAATGTGTCATTTAAATATTTACCATTTCGATTTACTAATCCTAAACTTACCATAGCTTCAATATCATATTTTTTATTAGTTAATAAATTATGAAGAGAATAATTTTGGTCTAGCGCTAAACCTATATCAAATTCTTTTATAGCGGTACGAGATATCTCCCGATTATTTAAATATTCTTTCGCTTTTAATCCTAGTTCGGTATTTAAATTGTTTTGATAATATTTTAAACTTATATCCATTATTTCATATTCAATTTTATTTTGCTTTATTTTGGTTTTATTATTAATTGCACCTTTAAATGTTAAACCACATTTTTCCGCGACTATTTTAACCGCTTCAATAAAATTTACATTTTCATACTCACTTACAAAAGTAAAAACATTACCGGCAGCACCACATGAAAAACATTTATATATTTGCTTTTCTTCCGAGACACTCATACTTGGAGAGTGGTCTTCATGAAATGGACAAACACCAAAGTAATTTTTTCCTTTTTGTGTTAAAGGTAAATAACTTGATATAACTTCGACTATATTAGCGCTTTTACGAATATTTTCTAATTCTTGTTCATTATTCAAGCTAACTCACTCCCTAAAAATACGTTCTATATATATTTATTACCCTTATTACTTGGATTTCCTTTAAAAAAAGCAAATTTTTTACAAAAAATCTGCTTTTATAGACATTTTTCACTTAAATATCACTAATACTCTTTAATTTACCATAATATATCATCTGAGTTTTATTGTTATTTTTAGTGCAAGTAATAAGAATAATTCTTTCATTTAAATCTTCTTTTAAATATAAATTACCAGTTTTATTTTGTTCTTCTATTTCTTCAATTATATATTTATATACTTTGTTTTGATAATATACTATAATATAATCTTTTAACTTTAATTTGTATAAATCTTTAAAATATGCATTACTCCTATTTCCAGAATGACTGGCTAGAATTATATTTTGTGGAAAAATGCTATTTTCGTGAACTAAAATGTTTTTTTCAACATCATTTCTTTTATCATCAGTACTATAAATTTCTTTTTTTAAGTTAATTTTTGGTATTTCTAAAATAGCATAATATTCTTCTTTATTAGTTATTTTTTGAACTAATAATTTTTCTTCCTTTTCTTTATTAAATTCTTTAATACGGGAATTAAAAATAGGAATTAATAAAATAGCTAGTATGGCTAATAAACTGATAATTTTATATTTTTTCTTTTTAAACATTTTTATGATTGGTATATTTTATACCTGCTCCTATAAATAATAATATTAAAATACTTAGATTTATACTATTAGATTTAGTATTTGGAACTTCGATTTCAGTTCGGTTATTAGAAGTTAGAATAGTATCTATGCCTTCTTTTACTTCGATTTTTATTTCATCATCTAACTTGTAATCATTATCTTTATATATTTCTTTAATATAATATATTCCTGTTTCTAAATCTTTAAATATAATGCGACCATTACTATCTGTTACCTCTTCTTTAATTAATTCTTTGTCTTGGTTATATAACGCTATTTTAATACCTGATAAAGGTTTACCAGTTTTAAAATCATATTTATTGATTATGATGTTTCCTTTATTGCTCTTATTTTCATTTGTTTCTTCTTTAATATCTTCGGTAATTATTTCTTCTTTTATAATTATTGGTTTATTCTCATCAAAGTTTTCATCTATGGTTATAGTATAATTTTCTTTAATACTACGAGCACTATTTTCTTTTATTATGTATTTACCATAAGATAATTTAATTAAAGCTTGACCCTCATTATTGGTTTTAACTTGACTCACTAGTTTACCATTTTCATCAATTATATCTAAGGTAATGTTTATGGCTGGTAAAATACTGTTATTATCTTTTATTAATTGTTTTTCGATTGTGACATTTTTAGTTTCTAATTCATTTTTTAGTTCAATAGTCATATCTTCTTTTTTTACTTCAAAATATATTTTCTCAGAATTTAATTTGTAACCATAAGACGCTTTTGTTTGCATTAAATAATATTTACCTGGATATATTCTATAGTTACCACTTATCCCGTTTTGATCTAATTTGATATTGTAGTATTCATTTCCTTCTTCTGTGTATATTTTGTATTCGTTATTTTCTAACGGATATTTTGTGATATTATTACTTTTGATTGTGATTTCAGGATGTCTTATGTTAATTGTTAAAACTTTATATATAGAAGAGATAGTGCCTCTATTTATTAGCTTTTGGTTAGTATAATTTGTATATACTTTCATGAATTCTGCTAGATTTTCAACTTTTCTTTCGAAAACTATATTTACACCATCAGGATTAAGGGGTTTTAAATTAAACTCGTTATTACTAATGTTAAATTCTATATTATTTGATGTTGAAGTTATATTAAATTCTTCTAAAATATTATTTTCATCGTGAAGATTTAATTTTTCTGTTAATTTTAATTCGTAATTTGGGCCTAAAGAACCTTCTTCTAAAAATGATGGTATTATATAAAAACTATTGATATCATCTAATATTGCTTTTATTTCTTTTTGATATAAAACTATTTTATTATTGTTATTGTCTACAAAATATATTTCACCATTGACTTCTTTTACTAACTCTTTGTAAATCAAGAATTGAGTTATAATGTACCATTTCATGTCATTTCTGTTTTTATATCCATATCCGAAATAACTTAATAATCCTATTTTAGTTTTTAATTCTTCATTTAAAGGATTCATTCCTCCATAGAAGTCATAATCGTTGTAATTATTGTTAAAATTAATCTCTTTTAATTCTATGCTGTAAAGATGCTCTGATGTGTTTTGATTAATTATTTTAGATATTTTTCTGGTTTCGTTAATATCGTTTGCTTTTAAGTGAATTTTAATGTCTAAATTTATGTCTTCTTTTATAATGCTGGTTGCATAACAATTTTTAGACATTATAAAAAATGAGCCTATAATTGTTATTATTGTTATTATTTTTTTCATATTATCTCCTTTTCTTAGGCAGATAAAAACTCGCATAAATTTCCTTACCTTGTGATGGGACAATAAAATTCATACGAGTGAATTGTTTTATACTATAACACAATAGTTTCTAATTGTAAACAAAAAGTTATACTTTTAGATACTTTTTATTATTTATTTTGTTTATTAAAGGAATAAATAAGCTTAAAAAGAAAATACTTATAAAACTAGCTTCATATACTAAACCTATATAACTTAAAATACTAGTTAATAGTCCAATTAATATACCATATACTATTTTACCTTCTTTGTTTATAGGACTAGTGTATAAATCGGAAGCTAGAAATATAAAACTAAAATAATTAATGCCATTTAATAATATATCTAAATAATTGTAATTTTTAGTTATTAAAATAATTATTAAATTTATAATTATAAATGTTAAACTAGAAAATATAGCAATAATCTTTTTATAATATCTACTAGTTGATAAAATTATTAAACTGATAATGAGAATTAAAATACTAGTTGCACCAATAGTGCCTTTTCCTAAACCTAGAAATATATCAAAATAATTATAATTAAATTTATTTAGTTTTTCTGCGATATTTAAATAAGAATAGGAATTTAATAATAAAGATAGAACTAGTGTTATTCTTACAAAACTTCCTAAATTGAATTTTAATTTACTTTTAGTTATTATAACCCTACCAATAAATAAACTGACAAATAAGAGTATGGGATATATAATTAAATTAGTATTTATCGAAATAGTGCAACTAATAATTAAACTCATTAATATATTTTCTTTAGGATTATCTTTTAATATTTTGGATATTAGAAATCCTATTAATATACTGATACTATAAAAATATATGGGAATAAAAATTCTGGAGATATTAATTAAATCATTAGTATATAGTAAAATACCATTTTTATAAATGCTAAATAATATTAGAGGTATAAGAGCTAAATAATATTTTTTTATTAAATCTTTTTTATCATTAGTGTTGTGTAATATTGGTCCTTTAATCATTGTTATCTCCTTCTATATCACTATAATTAAAATTTATGTATACAGGACAAATATAAGAACATAAACCGCATTTTAGACATTTATTTTTTTCTTTGTAATTCTTATCTTTTAATAAAAGTGGGTTTATTCCAACAGGACATATATCAATACAAGCCCCACAGTTGAGACATTTTTCTTCTTTTTTATAAGCTTTTTCGATAGTTTCTTTTTTCATAACTAAAATGCTTGTTAAATCATTTGTTATAACTAAATTATTTATATCTATCTCTTTTCCACTCATAAGACCATTACCTAGAAATATAGAATCATTTCCTAATCCTTTGATATTTTTAAATACTTCTTTTAAAGATGTGCCAATTTTTACCCTAATAATACTTGGTTTAGCGATATTATTGCCACTTATGGTTATTAATTGGTCAGTTTTTAAACGTCCTTTTTTAATGAAATTGCTTATATGATAAAAATTACTTGCTTTAATAACTTCGGTATTTATTTCTTCTAGTCCTAAATGTTTTAATAATAATTTGTTGTTGCCTAATAAATAAAGATTGGGAATAATTTCTAGCTTAATATTACTATACATACCTAAATAATTCATTAGTTCATTGATACTAAAATTATTAGAAGCTTTAACCGCGATAGATACATTTACTTTATAGATATCTGATAATTTGTCTAATACTTCTAAAAAGTTTGCATACTCTAAAAATAAGTAGAAACTTTCAGTTAAGGTGTATGGTTCATCATCTATACAATTTAAAACTATTTCTTTCTTATTATTTAAATTTACTTTAAATAAATCTAATATTTTATCTAATACTTCTTTTTTAATATTTAAAATGTTCTTTTTTAATTTACTTTCTTTAATAGTAACTTCGGTAAAATCGTTCTTAATTTCAATGGAATCTATTTCGCCTTTAATAGTGATAACTTTTTTAATACTTGTTATCTCTCCAGATATAGGAGATGTAATTATATCGTTACCTTTATTTATTAAAGGCATACCTATTTTTACATTTGTTCCCTTTTTTACTAATAGTTTACTACTTGGTAAAATAGGAATGTATACATATTCTGGTTTATTTATATTTATAACTTTGTTAGAAACTCTAATGCTTGAATCTACACTTAATTCTATTAATTTTTCCATTTTACCACCTTTATAAATATTATCATAAAAAAAGAAGAAAATATATTCCTTTTTGCTATTTAATTAGTATTTTTACTTTAATTAAAATATTTAACTTTATTATTCTTCGTTAGATTTAGTTGTGCTTTTTTCTTCTTTTAAAGTGTTGAGATATTCTTTTAGATTTATAGCTACGTTTTCAGGTAGTATTTTCCCTAATTCTTCTAAACTTGCATTTCGTATCTTATTGACACTACCGAAAACTTTGATTAGTTCTTTTTTTCTTTTAGCACCAATTCCTTCAATATTATCTAATACACTTGATATGGCTCCTTTACTTCTTATTTGTCTATGATAACTTATAGTGTATCTATGAACTTCATCTTGCATTCTGGTTAAATAATGAAATACGGGACTGGTTCTTTCAAGTTCAATTACTTTATAGCCATCACTATCGATTAAATCATTGGTTCTATGTTTATCATTTTTTCTTAAACCACATACTTTAATTTTTAAATTTAATTCGTTTAACATATTTAAACACGCATTTATTTGGTTAATGCCACCATCGACTACGATTAAGTCTGGTAATTCTGTCTTATCTATTAAAGCGCGATAATATCTACGATATATGACTTCTTCCATGGTGTGATAATCATCGTTTTTGTCTAAGCTTATTTTATATTTGCGATATTCTTTCTTGGCAGGTTTACCATTTTTAAATACCACCATACAACTTACAGTGAATTCGCCAAAAAGATTGGAATTGTCAAATAAGTCAATACGATCTAATTTTTTTAAATTTAATAAATCTCTTAAATCATTGTTCGCTTGCTCTGTTCTTTGCTCGTCTTTTTCGATTATTTCTAATTCGTTTTCTAAATTTATTTTAGCATTGGTGTTTGCCATATCTAATAAGTTTTTCTTTTTGCCTTTTTGAGGAACAAGAAAACTAGTTTTAATTATTTCACTTAAGATATCAGTATTTATATTACTTGGACATAATACTTCTTTTGCTATTTCATGACGACTATAAAAGTTCATAATATAATACTCTAATTCATCTTTTAATTCACTAACTATTGGGAATATGTCGGTATGTCCTCCTACCATACGGCCATTTCTTAAAAATAATATTTGGATACTTAAATATCCTTTATCAAAGAAATAACCTATAATGTCACGGTTAGTATAATCATGTAATTCCATTTTTTGTTTATCTAATACAATACTGATATAATCTAATTCCTTTTTTAATTCTAAAGCCATTTCAAAATTTAATTCTTGGCTGTGTAATTCAATCTTTTCTAAAATTTTATTTTTTAAAATATCGCCATTTCCTTTTAAAAAGCTTAGAATTTCATCTTCCATCTTCTGTAATTTTTCTTTATCAACGTTATGTTCACAATATCCTAAACATTCACCAATATGATAATATAAACATACTTTTTTAGGCATACTATCACACTTTTTTAAAGGATATAATCTATTTATTAAGGAAACTATTCGTCTTGCTGCATAAGCATTGGGGTATGGACCAAATAACATTTTTTTATCTTTTCTTTTGATTGTTAAATACCTTGATACTTGAAGTCTGGGATATGGTTTATTTATATATTCTATATAAGGATAGCTTTTGTCGTCTTTTAAAAGAATGTTGTATTTAGGATCATAATGCTTAATTAAGTTAAATTCTAATAAAAAGGCTTCTAATTCACTACCTGCGACTATATATTCAAAATCTGCGATTTCACTTACCATTTTTTCAGTTTTACCAGTATGAGGTCTATTAAAGTAAGAATTTACTCTTTTATTTAAATCTTTAGCTTTTCCAACATATATAATTGTTCCTTCACTGTTTTTCATTTGGTAAGAACCTGGTAAATGAGGAATTAATTTTAATTTTTCTTTAAACATTGTGACCACCTAATAATATTATACTACAAATTTGATAAATTTTAAGATATAATTAGTATAGGTGTTTTAAAATGAAATTATTAAATGAATATACTCTGGAAATTAAGAAGTCTAAATTTATAGGTTATTATTATCAAGTTGAATCAATAGAAGAAATAGAAACTATTTTGGAAAATTTAAAAAAAGAACATAAGAAAGCTAAACATTTTCCTTATGCTTATAAAATAAATGGTCAAATAAAAAAATCTGATGATAAAGAACCATCAGGAACAGCGGGTATGCCTATTTTAAATATAATTGATAGAAATAATTTGAATTATACTCTCATTGTTATAGTTCGCTACTTCGGAGGAATAAAACTTGGAGCTGGAGGTTTACTTCGCGCTTATAGTAATACTGCTAAAGAATGTATTAAAATAAATTAATGTTTTCTAACACGATATTTCCATGATTGTTATTATTGCTATTCTTGTTAGCTTTTACTCTACTATTATATATACCTATTATATAGGCAGTTGCTATTACTACACCTAAAAAGATAATAATTGAAATAGTAACCTTTTCATAATATTTTAAATTCATATTCTCTCACCTACTATTATAGTATACCTAAAATATTTATTTTTAACAATAGAAAAATGATGCGTTTGACATCTTTTTTTAATCAACGGCAATGTAAGATTATATACCATTCCATTTCTTCTACTAAAAGTTTTCTCAAGTTTTTTTCTGATGCTTAGTAGTTTAGTTCTTCTTTAAATATTAGATGTTGTTTTTTATTCTTCAATTCCTTCTAATATTAAATCTATTAATTCCATTGTTGCAACATTTTCTGAATCATTATTGTCATTGTTAACAAATTCATCCATTTCATCAATGTAACCGTGTAAGTACAAATCTTGTAATCCGCCTGATGCACTTGTTAAATAAGGTTTAATTACATTTTCTTCTTCATCTATTGTTTGCCAACGATTGCTTATTGTAATATTTTGGTCTAGATGATAATGGATTTCTCTTACACTATCATTATAAACATATCCATTTTCACCAGTTATTGTAATTCTTTCTCTTTTACCTTTCCATGAAGTTAAGCCTACAAAATTAATATTTCCAACAACACCATTTTTAAATTTTATTAGTGATGTTAAACTAACATTGTTATCAATAGAATTAGAGTAGGTCTTCACTTGTTCTACTTCTCCAAATAACCATAGCAAAATATTAATAAAATGAATTCCGCCTTTTTTAAGAAAAATTTCATTAGTCCATCCATCTCTACCAGATGTAATATAAAACTCTGCATTAAATTGTTTTACTTTACCAAATTCAGGCTTATTTATTATTTCTTTCATCTTTTGATAGCAAGGGCTATATCTTTTCATGAACCCAACCATAACTTTACAATTATTTTTTTCAGCAAGTTCTTCAAGTTCCTTAGTTTCTCTTACATTCATTCCCATTGGCTTTTCAACAAATAGTTTTTCTATACCAAAGTTTAGGCAGTATTTTGCTATTTCGTATTGTTTTTCTGCTGACTTACATAATACTACTATTTCAGGCTTTTCACTTTCTAACATATCCTTATAATTAGAATAACTTTTTATTCCATCAAAAGTATCTTCATCTTTTAATTATTCACTAGCAATTGCAGATATCGATACACCTATCTCTTTTAAAGAAGGTATAATATTTTTTGTCGCATGAACTCCATTACCAATTACACATATATTTTCATTCATGTTATAAATATGGGGGGTTTTGGATAGGAGGAGATGATGTTGTGGAGTTTCGGATAAGAGTAATTTTACCGTTTAAAAAAACATTAGTCTTGAAGATCAGACTAATGCTAAACCATAGGTAGGCATTAGACTAGACCATAACGCTCTACTAATTTAATATAACATAGTTTAATGATTATTTCAATAAGATAGATAATCTTTTCTATTTTATAAACATCGCATCTCCAAATGAGAAAAAGCGATAGTTATTTTTTATAGCTTCATTATATGCATTTAAAATTTTCTCTCTACTAGATAAGGCACTGACTAACATTAATAATGTTGATTTTGGTAAATGGAAATTAGTTATTAAACCATTTATGGCTTTAAATTCAAAACCTGGATAGATAAATATATCAGTATTTCCGGTGCAAGCTTTGAATTCGTTGTGTTTATGAGCGATAGTTTCTAAAACTCTTGTGGAAGTTGTGCCAACTGCAATAATTCGTCTACCCTCTTTTTGAGCTAGATTTAAAAGTTCAGCTGTTTTTTCATCCATTTCATAATATTCACTATGCATGTGATGCTCTAAAACATTTTCAACTTCAACTGGCCTAAATGTTCCTAAACCTACATGTAATGTGACAAATAATACTTCAATTTCTTTTTCTTTGATTTTTTCTAATAATTCATCTGTAAAATGTAGCCCTGCTGTAGGAGCAGCTGCACTGCCTGGTATTTTAGCATAAACTGTTTGATAACGGTCTTTTTCATTTAATTTTTCGTGAATGTAAGGTGGAAGTGGCATTTCGCCTAATTCATCTAATATTTCCATTAAAATGCCATTATAAATTAATTCAACTCTAACTATGCCTTCGTCTAACTTTTCGGTTACTCGAGCTTTTAATTTGTCGCTAAAATTAATTATTGTACCAATTTTTAAACGCTTGGCAGGTCTTGATAGACATTCCCATATGTTATTTCCTAAATCCTTTAATAACAATAACTCTATAACTGCATTTGTTTCTTCTTTGCTACCAATTAATCTTGCTGGAATTACCTTTGAATTATTTAATACTAAAACATCCCCTTTGTTTAATTCGTTAATTATTTCATTAAATTGGCAATGATTTATTTCGCCATTTTCTTTATTTAATACTAGTAATTTAGAATTATCACGCTTTTTAATTGGAGTTTGAGCAATTCTATCTTCTGGTAAATCATAGTTAAAATCTTCTAAATTCATAATTACACTTCCGTTTCTAAATAATCTTCTACTTTATTTAAAATCTCTTTAGATATATCTTCGATACTTCTTAACTTATTATCTTTTAAACAATTTATTTTTTGATAATCGTAAATATTTGAAAGTTCAAAATAAGCGATTTCAGCCATATGAAGTAAATTTTCATTTACTGGTTTTCCCTTTGATTTTTTTAAAATACATACTTGTTCATATGGCAGATAAAGAAATAATACCATATCTGGTCTTGGTAAATCAAGTAAAACAAATTCAAGATTATCTAACCATTCGTATAACATATGCCTTTTTTTGATATCTTTGATTTTTCC
>CANSWQ010000013.1 GCA_947650775.1 uncultured Mycoplasmatota bacterium | reverse complement strand
CCTAATACATAATCATCATCTGTTGTATAAGAACCATTATCTTTTGCTACTATCTTATCTAAACTACAATTAGTATCACAGACCCCGTCTCCATCGGTATCGCAGTTATAATCACAAACTCCATCACCATCAGAGTCACAGTTTAGATCGCATACTCCATCTTTATCAGTATCGCAATTTATATCACATTTACCATCATCATTAGTATCACAGTTTAAGTCACAAACACCATCTTTATCGGTATCACAATTAAGATCACATACGCCATCGCCATCAAAATCACAATCAACAGTACATTTACTGCTTTCAACTTCAATAGTAATTTCATAAGTATTAACACTACCATCTTCAGCTGTAACAATAACTTCTACTTTATCATCAGTAACTGGAATTGTATATTTACCAGTACCTACGATAGTTGTCGCTGGATTCTTACTTGTTGATGTTGCACTAATTGTAAACTCAGTTGTATCTTCTGGAAGCGTTAATTTATAACTATTAGTATCTTTATCAAATGAAGGAGTAAATGTTCCTACATCACTAGTTAAAGTATCTAAAGTATTTACATCAGATGCTTCTCTTGTAATATATACTTCTACTTCTTTAGTTGTTGTACCATCTTGAGCTGTAACTGTAAATTTATAAGAATTACCACCTTTTACTAAAGTCATTTCTGCATCTTTATTTGTAATACTAGCTCCATTATTAAATACTGCTGTTACATCATTTGGACCTACACTTAATGTTTCGCCATCAACAGTTAATTCATAACGATTATTAGCATCACTCCAAGTTGGTGTTTTACCAAGTACTGTAAGAGTATCAATTGTTGTATCATTATTACCTGCTATTGTAACTTTAATAGTATAAGTTTTAGTTGTATTATCTTGAGCAGTTACTGTAAATGTAAAGGTGCCTGTATTACCAGTTAAAGTCTTAGTACCAAGTTCACTAGCTGGAATACTTGCATTAGTATCATTTGGTGTAGCATTTAATAGAAAACTTGTTGTTCCAAATGGTAAAGTTATTTCATAATTATCTTTAGTTGCAGTAAAGCCAGTAATAGTAGTTCCATCAATAGTTAAATCACTTAATGAAGTATCATTACTTTCTCTTCTTGTTACTACTATTTCATATTCTTTTGTTGAATTATCTTCTGCGGTAACTACAACTTTAATTGTATTCTCCCCAAAACTTAAATTATGTTCCCCATCACCAGTTAAAGTAGCTTTATTATCTTCTGTTGTTGCTGTTACATTAATTTTATTAATACTACTATCTACACTAACAGTATATTTTACCGTATCTTTATTAAAGTTAGGAGTGAGTGTTCCATTATCAACACTTAAACTAGCTAAGTTATTATTAGTTGAAGATAATTTATTTAAAGTTACAACATATTCATTAGTATAAGTTGTATCTTCTGCTTGAACAGTAAATCTTATTTCTGAAATACTTGTTACATCAATATTAGTTAATGATGCTGGAGTTTGTAATGTAGCACCAGTCATAAATGTTGGTGTTAAAGTTACATTATTAGTTCCAGATGGAATATCAAGTGTATAAGCAAATTCTGTACTTCCATTATTTAAAGTACCAACATCAGAAGTTAAATTAGTAATTTTAGCATCATTTAATTTTCTTCTAATATTAATTGTATAATTAGCTGTATTATTACCATCTTGACTTGTTACATTTATTTCAAATGTATTATCACTAGGCACTAAACTCTTAGTTCCATCACCTGTTACAGTAGCTCCTGTTGCTCCAATCGCTGTTATTTCAATTTCGTCTTTAGTATAAGAAACTGCATCTAAATTATATATTGTTGTTGAAGGACTAAATTCTGGAACTTGAACACCATCAACTTGTAAATCAGTTAAAGTTGCACTAGTATTAATAGTTCTTGTTATTGTAATTGTATAAGTTGTTGTTGAATTATCCTCAGCTGTAACTACAACATTTATTGTATTACTTCCAGGATTTAATGAAACTTCATTAGTAACAGTACCAGTTGGATTTTCTGTATCATTATTATCAATACTTATCTTATTAGCATAACTTCCATTTAAAGTAGCCGCTATATCAACTTTATCTACTTCACTACCAACAGTTAAACTATAATTTAATGTTGTAGGATTAAATGATTTATCTAAATTATAAGCTGTACCATCTTTAGAGACTTCTAAATTACTTAAACTACTATCAGTTTCTAATTCTTGAACAAATTTAATAGTATAAACTCCTGCACTAGCAGTTGTATCTTCTGGCATTACTGTTAAAGTAGCATCCCCACTTGCAATATTATGAGTACCAATACCCACTACTGGATTACCTGAATTAGCAGTCGCTTGTATATCTACACTCGTAACACTTCTATCATAAGTATAAGTATATACATTACTTGCATCAGGACCAGTTAAAGTACCTTGAGGAGTACTAACAACATTTAAACTAGCAAAACCTACATCAATAGATTTACGACGAACTTTAATTTTATATTCGCGAGTATTAGAGCCATCTTGACTAGTTACTTTAACTTTAACAATATTATCGCCAACACTCAAATTATTATCTTCAATTGTTACTTTACTATAAGTATTTTCTTGAGTATAAGTAATATTTAAACTAGTTATAGCATTTCCTACACTACCTATATCAAAAGGAGTACTATCATCTAACTTATTAAAACCATTAACAGTTGTACCATCAACTAATAAATCTGTTAAGTTAGCATTATCACTTTTTGTTCTTGTGATATTTACTGTATAAACTGCATTAGCACCTTGTTCTGGACTAACAGTTAAAGTAACAGTTTTAGTATTAAAATCTATTCCTGTAACAGTATCATTAAAAGTATTAGTACCATTATTTATTTTAGCTGCATCACTAGTAGCAGTTGCACTTATATCTAAAGAATCAACATCATGAGGAATAGTTATATTATAAGTTTTAGTACTACTATTAAAGTTAGTTATATATTCATTATTACTACTATCTTTAACACTTAAAGCATTTAAAGTATTAACATTTGATTTTTTTCTTTCAAAAGTAATTGTATAAGTATCAGTAGTATGACCATCTTCAGCAGTTATAACAATATTTACACTATTACCATCTACTGGAGTAACACTTGCACTAGCAGTATGTTTAGTACTAGCTTCTCCATTTATACTTATCATTGCTTCACTATGAGTACTAGTAGCATTTATATTTACAGAACTTACAGTCTCATCAAATACATAAGTATAACCTTTAGTACCAGTAGCAAAAGCTCCCATAGTGCCTTGTGGCGTACTAGTAGCAGTTAAATTACTTAAAGAAGCAACACTACTTTTTTTCTTTATATTAATTGTATGTCTAATAGTTTTACTTGCATCTTGACTAGTTACCGCAACAACAATAACATTATTACCTTCACTTAAATTAACTGTATTACCCGTAATATTAGTTCCATTATTAGTAATAGTTACAATAGCTTCATTATTTTCTTTAGTATAACTAATTTCCACACTTGCTTTTGTACTATCAACATCATTTAAATTATAAGTACCATTTTGTGTACCATTAAATCCATCTAGTGAACTATTATCAACTTTTAAATCAGTTAAATTAGCATTAGTACTTTTCTTTCTTGTAATATTAATTGTATAAGTAGCATCTGCTCCTTCTTCAGGACTAACAATAATTGTATGTGAATTATTATTAAAACCTAAATTATTAATTGTACCAGTATAAGTATTAGTACCATTATTTATTTTAGCGGAATCACTAGTAGCAACAGCACTAACATTTAAACTAGTTATATCATTTTCAACAGTTATATTATAAGTTTTAGTACCACTATTAAAATTAGTTATATATTCTTTATTACTACTATCAGTTACATGTAACTCTTTTAAAGTATTAACATTAGATTTCTTTCTTTCAAAAGTAATTCTATAAGAATCAGTAGTTCTATCTTCTGCTGTAATAGTAACATCTACAAAATTAGTAGTTTTTGGATTAATAGAACTACTTGTAGCACTACCCTTAGTTGCAGTCTCACTCCCTATTTGAACCATTGCTTCACTATAATTAGCTGTTGCATTAATTGTAACATTACCTACTGTCTCATCATAAACATATTTATATGTTTTAGTACTTGGTGAAAAAGCTCCCATAGTACCTTGTGGACTACTTGTAACAGTTAAAGCTTTTAAAGTAGCATCTGTTGATAATCTTTTAACTTTAATAGTATAAGTTTTAGTAGTTGTACCATCTTCTGCTGTAACAACAACACTAAATGTATTTTCTCCAATACTTAAATTAACAGAACCAGTACCACTTGTAATAGTCGCATTACTATTATCAGTAACAACACCTGCAATATTTAAAGTTGCACTAGTTGTATCACTTAAAGTATAATCAAGCTTAGTTGCATCATTAGGAACAAATCCATTAACTAAAGTACCATTTACAGTTAAACTTTTTAAAGTAGCTATTGTTTTAGGTTCATTTCTATTTACATTAACAGTATAAGTATTAGTAGTACAAGTATTACCAGGAACACTATTATAAGCACTATCACAGTTTTCAGCATTTACTTTTATAGTACCAGTATTAGCAGTTGTACCAGTATTAGTTAAATTCCATTCTATATTATTAATAGCACCATTTGTAACATTCCAAGTTGTACCAGTACTATCAATAACCGCATTACTATTTGCTGTAACACTTGCACTTATATTAGTTTTATTAGTACTAAATGGTACATTAGATGCACTATAAGTTTTAGTAGCACTATCATAATTTAGCGTAATACCATTTGTTAAAGTAACATTTCCTAAACTAGCATCATCATTTAATTTTTTAATATCAATAGTATAAATTTCTTCATCGCCATTTTCTGCTTTAACTTTATAATAAGATTTATTACTTCCAGTTGTTAAATTAGATAAAGTAGTAGTTAAAGTATTATCAGCGTTTCCACTAAGTAAAGCTATACCACTATTAGCAAGAAGACTAAAAGTTGTAGTAACACAAGCAGCATCTGGACAAACTTCAATACTAGCTAATGCATGAAAAGGTTTAATAGTTAAAGTTAAATTATTTATATCAGCAGGAATAGTTCCATTAAAAGTTGTATCAGTAGAACCACTAGCCCAATTCAAATCAATATATCTATTACTTCCATTAACAGCACTAATACTAGCTAATGTTTTTACACCAGATTTTGGAATTTCAGGAATATAATCAATAGTATCAATATCAACAGGGAATTCTCTATAATCCTTATCATTTCCAGAAGCCATGGTCACAAACTGTCCTGTTGCACTTGTTCCAGAAGTATCAATTATAGGATTTTCTTCAGTAGCAAAAGTAAAAGCTGCATTGCTAGCATCAGCATTTTCTTTTACAGTCAAATACAAAAACACAAGGCCTCTATTACCAGAATAATTATAAGGATATTTATTTTTATATACATCTCTAAATGTTGCTGTTAACGTGCCATCATTCTCTTTTACCTCAAACTCATCGCGATTCCAACAAGCCGACCATTCATCTTCGTTAAAAGGAAATATTGCATCTGGATCATCGTTAGTATTAGACAAATCAAAATACTTATTAGGCTTTTTTGAAGCCAATTCAAAAACACTATTATCATATCTATAATATATCGAAATTGCAGTTGCATTTGCATTACCAACAGAACCAGTATATTTCAAAGTTGTAACAACTGCAATGGTATCACCAGAAGATAAAGAAGATAGATCGTTTAACTTATTAATTCCACCTTTTTTATAATCATTCAACCAAGCATTAGTATTTGCATACTTTGAATCCACCTTATAAAACTCAAATGCTACGTTATAATCAGCAGCTTTCGCTTCTATTGGAATCACACAAAAAAACATCCCAATAAATATAAATATTAGCTTTCTTAAATCAAATTTATTCTTCATAACGATACACCTTACTCTACTTTCTCTCTATTCTATCATAAATTATAGCATATAAATTTTATTTAATCTACATCTTTTTGACAAATTTCGACATTAAAATTTAAGAATTTAAATATTAAAAAAAAGAACTAATAAAATATTAATTCTTATCTAGTGCATTATACATATTCTTTAGTTTAACTTGGTCAGTTATATTGACTTTTCCATCTCCGGTTACATCTGCAACAGCTCTTTCTTGTTCTGTAAAAGTTGTACCTCTACCTACATATGCAGTAATTAATAGAACATCACCATAATCAATTCTTCCATTTCCATTAATATCTCCCATCAAAGAATATGGTTCTGCTAAATTTGCTCTAATTTTAAAATAAGTAGAAGAAATAGAGGTACTTACTTCATCTCTTCCGTAGTTAGAAAAAGCTTCTGCTTTATTATAACTAAAAGTTAAGATTGTATTATCAACCACATTCTCTTTAATTTTAAAATATAAAAATGCTATACTACCTGACTTGCTAATCTTATGATTAGTTTTAATATTATATAAATATCCACTTACTCTAGGTGTATTTCCCATATAATAATTTTTTTCTCCAGAAAAATTATTATCCCATGGATTACTTGCATCAGTATCCAATTGATATATTCCACCATTATCTTCTGTTCTTAAATCCACTTCTCCATAAGATTTACCATTAGAATTTAAAACTGGTTCTAAAACATATTTATCCCAGTTAAGTCTAGCTTCAATCCCGCTTGCAGTAGAATTTTTACTATTAATATATAAACTTACTGCAATTGTATCTCCAGCATTTAAAGTACTGCCTTTTTCTAATTCTTTAACATTACCATTTTTATAATCATTTAAAAATGTATTAACATTATTAGTCTTATAAACTTTAATATCAAAATTATAATCTTCTGCTTTAACTATACTTATGCCTAATAACATTGTTATAACAAATATTGTTATATAATTTAAACTTTTTTTCATAAATATCTCCTAATTATTCTCAAATAGTTTTTCTATTATTAATAAAGTATCACTTAATGTTACTCTACCATCATTATTCATATCGGCTGCATCTTTTTCTTCGGCATTCATAGATAAATTTGCCATATAAAATGCCATGGATAACATCACATCACCAAAATCAATTTTGCCATTACCATTAGCATCTCCTAAAGAATATGCTGAAACTTTATTACCATTAATTTTAAAGGTTGTGAAACTTGTGCTTATAGAAACCTCATCTCGCCCATTATTTTTAAAACCAGTTACATTTTTAAAATTAAAATTAATATATGTATTATCTGAAATATTTGCCTTGACTTTATAAAATACCCATTGTAAAATGCCCGAAGCATTAAAATTTAAATAATTTTGATTATCATAAGCTCTAAATCCAATTACAGGATAATTATTAATATAATAAGTTCTTTCTCTTTCAATTTGCCAATAAGTATCACAATCACCATATTCTAAATATGCAGGAAAAAGACCCCCATCGCAAGTGCCTCTCAAATCATTTTTAAAATATGGTAACCCACTACTTTTAAAAATAGGCTCCAATAAACTATCATCCCAATTTAGTTTAATATCAAAAGCATGACTAGTTGGATTTATAGTATCAGCATACACTCCAACAGCTATTGTATCCCCTGCATTTAAAGTACCTCCTGATTTTACTTCTTGAAACTCCCCATTATTAAATCTTGTTATAAAGTTATCATCTACTACATCAACTTTATAAACCTTAGTACTAAAATTATAGTCCTCAGCCTTTACTACATTTACCCCCACTACAAACATTACAATAACCATTGTAATATAACTCAAGAATTTTTTTCTCATATACTCACCCTTTCCAATTCTTAAATCTATTATACAAAATATCAAAAATATTTAATATATGAGAAAAATCTATATAATAGAATATATACATATAAAAAACTAATAAATTAATATTAGCTTCTTATTCTAATTCATATAATCTTTCATTTACTTCTTCAAAAAACTTATAAACAGTAGTACAGCTTTCTGAATTTGATGGTTTATCACTTAAATGTTTACTATGTATTTTTTTGGCATTACTAATAGCATTTTTTAACGAGCCATACTTAACTAACTTATTATAAATATCTTTATCATTCTTAACATATTTATAATTTAACCCAGCATTTTTAAAACATTCATTAATTTTAGTAGCATATACTTTTCTATCCATAGGAGCATCAATATAATTAAAATGAAGCAAAAACCAATATTCAATAGCTTGATTAGACCATAAAGGAATATAATCATTTTTATAACACATCTCTATTGCTTTATTAAAAATTGTATCATCAAAACTATCTTTATCAAATACCACAAATATTTTTCCATAAGGAATTACACTAGATTTATATCCATCAATAGCATTTTGAATATCCTCCACAGATTTTACCAAAGACATTGTATTCTTACCTAAACCAACTATTTTAACTTTAAGCTTATATTCATTTTCTATATTTTTATTTATTTCATCAACAGCTACTTTAAAATAATTTGGTTCTGTTTTTTCTCCCTCACATACGACTAACCAATTATTAGGTTTTTGCTTAATAATATTTTCTTTTCTTGTCTCTCTTTCTTGTTGTCTTCTTTTAAATAATTTATCGCTCATAACACACCTTAAATAAATGGAATAGCCCCAAATTGTCCAGATAAATACTTCTTTTCATAATCTGCATCCACTCTTAATTTTCTAAACTCTGATAAAGAATATAAATTAGCTTTTCCTTCACTATTTTTATCAACAAGATAAAGTTGATCTCTGCGTAAAGTATCACTATTAAACAAAAATGTTGAATGAGCAGTATAAATTAATTGAGCATTATTTTTATTAATTTTTTTATCCATATACATACTAACAATTTTTTTAAATAATAATGGATGCAATTTAATATCTAACTCATCAATACTTAATACCCCACCTACTTCTAAATTTTTTAAAATAATTGGTAAAATATTAAAAATCTTAATAGTCCCAGCTGATTCTTGTTCTAAAGGTATAGCAGTAAAATCATCATTATCTATATTTTTATGAATTCCCATAATATTATAAGATTTATCCCCTGTATCACTCTCTTTTTCGTCTATATCAATACCTACTAAACAAGGGTCAAATTCTTTAATTATACTTTGAAACTTATCATATAAAGAGCTTTTTTCATCAAGTAATCTAATACTAACTCTTTTCTCAAAAATATTTTCTACACTAAAATAAAATTTAGAGGCAAAATCATATATGCTTCTAAAAATTCCTTCCTCTTCTTTTATAGCTACATTACTTAAAACTAACATTTTTTTAATATTAATATCACTACAAAATAAATTCCATGTTTTTTCATATTTATTATAAGCAGAACCAAAAGAAACTTCATCCTTATATCTCTCAAAAACTACTTTTTGTGAAGCTACTGATGTAGCAGAAAATTTCTTTTTATATAGCCATTCTTCTTCAATACAATCTAAATTTAAAGAAAAGCCATATCTATATTCATAATCATTTAAATAAATAGAAATTTCATACTCACTATTTTGCTTAAATGGTTTATTACTATATAAAAAAGGTTTGACAGGTAAATAATTATTTATATCAATACGACTAGATGATTTAATCATTTTAAACATAAACCGCATTGCTTCTAATAAACTACTTTTACCTGAAGCATTAGCACCATGAATTTCGACAACTGGTAATATTTTATTTCCATTGATATCAATTGTCGAATCAAGATGTCTCTTTTCTTTTGTAGCCATTAAATCCAAAATATTTTCTTCCAAAAAACACTTATGATTTTTAAACTTAAACTGTAACAACATAATAGTACACCTCTCATCTGAATAAATATTATCATCTTCTTTCCAAAAAGTCAATTTTTTGAGAGAAAAAATCTCTCAAAGTTATCATTTTTTAATATTTTATGCTAATTTCTATTAAAATATACCTAAATAAGAAAAAATGATAAATTTTACCACAATAAAAAAGTCCTTTAAATTTTTCAATAACAATGGCTCTAACTTTTGATTGAACTATATTACATTAAAATCCAGCGTTATTTATACTAGATATATTTCTGGTTATATTTATCTTTAGATACAACTAAATTTATTTGGTTTATCTAACAACTTTTCATATGAATTTGAGTTTATTTTATCTTGTAATTGTCTAACAGACAAATTATCCATTATACATTTATTTAAATAATAATTACGAACATTACCATCTTTTATAGATAAAACTTCCACTATGTGCGACCAAGACAATGTTGCCGACAATGTCGGCAATATTGGAAATAAACAAAAAAACTGTCGCATTTTATATAAGGATCTATATGAGTACTTATTCCCATATCTTTTTGAATATTCAAAACTCCACTTTTTTATCAATTCATCACCATATTTAGCTTTTTCTTGACCGCCCTGAGCTTCCACTAATAATCTGCCTATGTTCCAATAATTATTTGAGATATCATAGTTTTCTTCTAATACTCTTCTTCTTTTACTTATTTCATTCTTTTTTATAAAAGATTCTATTTCATTATAATATTCGTTTTCTTTCATACTTTTATCTCACTTTCTAACTATTTCATAAATTAAAGGTATTAAATCATTACTTCTAACAAAATTAACTACATAATCATCTTGCTCTTTTGATATTATTATTCCTATTGTTTTATTTTGAGTTGACTTCTTTATATTTTCATCAACAAGTTTCATATACATTTCAGTTTGAGCTCTATCTTCTACTTTTAGTTTTCTTATCTTTAACTCTACTACTACATAACAATTTAATTCAATATTAAAAAGTAATATATCTATATAATAATTACTAATCTTATATTGGCTTCCAATAAAACAAAATCCTTTCCCAAGCTGTGTTAATATAAATTCTATTTCCGATAATATTGTTAGTTCTAAATCTTTTTCATTATTTATCATTTTATTTTTATCTATTTTTATAATTATTGGATTTTTTATATCTTCAAAAGTAAAGTACTCTTTTTTTAAAGAAACTAATTCAATATATTTAGGTTTATTAACTAATCTTTCATAATTATTAGATTTAATTTCTTCTAATAATTGTCTTTTAGATAAATTTCTTTCAATACACAAGTTAATATAATAATTTCTTTTATTCTCATCTTTAATCGGTAAAAGTATTGTTATATTAGTCCAAGATAATTGCGCCACTGGCGCAAGTTTTGGAAATAGCAAATAGAATTGTCTAAATCTGGATAAATTAGTATAGTTATACCCCTTACCATAATTCCGAGTAAGAATTACACTCCATTCCTTAATTAACTCATTTCCATATTTCGCTCTATTACTCCCACCTTGAGCTTCAACAATTAATCTGCCAATATTCCAATAATTATTTAAGATATCATAGTTTTCTTCTAATACTCTTCTTCTTTTATTTATTTCGTTTCTTTTAATATAATTTTCTATTTCATTATAATATTCGTTTTCTTTCATACTGTTATCTCACTTTCTAATTATTTCATAAATTAAAGGTATTAAATCATTACTTCTAACAAAACTTGCTACATAATCATCTTGTTCTTTTGATATTATTATTCCTATTGTTTTATTTTGTGTTGCCTTCTTTAAGTTTTCATCAACTAATCTCATATACATTTCTACTTGTGCTTTATCTTCTACTTTTAGTTTTCTAGTTTTAAGCTCTACCACTACATAAGAATTTAGTTCAATATTGAAAAGTAATATGTCTATATAATAATTATTAATTTTATATTGACTTCCAATAAAACAGAATCCTTTTCCAAGTTGTGTTAATATAAATTCTATCTTTGAAAGTATTGTAAGTTCCAAATCTTTTTCACTTTTAATTGTTTTATTTTTATCTACCTTTATAATTATAGGATTTTTCATATCTTCCAAAATTGTATATTCTTTTTTAGGCACAATTAACTCTACATTTTTAGGTTTATTAATTAATCTTTCATATGAATTTGATTTTATTTCTTCAATTAGTTCCCTTTTAGAAAGATTTCTTTCAATACATAAATTAATGTAATAATTTCTTTTATTCTCATCCTTAATTGGCAATACTTCTCTAATGTGACTCCAAGTTATAACGCGCCCCACTGGGGCGCATTTTGGAAATGCGTTATAAAATTGTCTGAACTTGCGCAAATTTGTAGCATCATACCCTTTTCCATAATCCTTAGTAAATTCTATACTCCATTTTTCAATTAATTTATCTCCTCTTCTAGCATGTAAAGAACCGCCCTGTACTTCAACTAACAATCTACCAATATTCCAATAATTATTTAAAATATCATAATTTTCTTCTAATATTCTTCTTTTCTTATTTATCTCATTCTTTTTTATAAAAGATTCTATTTCATTATAATAATTTTCTTCTTTCATATAAAATATTCCTTTCACAAACGCAAGATATCATATAAAAGATAAGTTGTCAAAAACAGATTACTTAAAATCTGTCTAGCTAAACACACCAAATCTGCTAAGCCAAACATTAAAAATTTGTCTAGCAGAATTAACAAAATCTGCAAAATTTAAATTTTAAAAAAGGAAGCAATTTCTTGCTTCCTAACTTGTTGGTTTGTTATTTAAATCACTTATTGTTCTTCCAACATAATTTATGATTTTAACTTGATCGGTTATATTTACCTTTCCATCAAATGTTAAGTCTCCTGCGAGCATCTGATATTTATCAAATGTTGTTGTTCTTCCTACATAGTTTATCATCTTAACTTGAT
>CANSWQ010000012.1 GCA_947650775.1 uncultured Mycoplasmatota bacterium | reverse complement strand
AAAACAAAAATAACATTAATACCAATTAAATTAAAATCAGTACTACTTACAATGTTAATGGGAAAAATATTTCATTATATAAAAGTAAAACATCCAAGTACATTTAACAAATTAAAAAACAGGAGGTAACAATATGAAAAAAATAAAAGACAATATAAAATATCTTAAATTAAATGATTTATTAGCGCCTTTTTTATTTTTAATTATCTTGCCTTGTGTTTTAATATTTAGATTAAAAAATAAATTAAACCATAAAAAAATCTGGCTTGTATGTGAAAATGGTGAAACAGCTCGAGACAATGGTTATTGGTTTTATAAATATATTAAGGAAAATAAAAAAGATATATCTTGCTACTATGTTATAAAAAAAGATAGCAAAGATTATGAAAAGGTTAAAGATTTAGGAAACATAATTGAATTTAAAAGTTTAAAACACTGGCTATATTATTTATCTTCAAAGTATAATATTAGTAGCCAAAAAAATGGGAATCCTAATCAACCATTTTTCTACATATTACATGTTGTATTAAATTTATTTAATAATCGTGTATTTTTACAACACGGAATAACAAAAGATGATGCTGACTGGTTATATTACAAAAATACTAAATTCAGATATTTCATATGTGGAGCCAAAGATGAATATGAATATATCAAGAAAAAATTCGGTTACCCTGAGAATAATGTTCAATATACAGGCTTTGCCAGATTCGATAATCTTCACAATATTAAAATTGAAAAAAAACAAATATTATTTATGCCTACGTGGCGCAATTGGCTAGGAAGAGAAACAAATAAATTAGGAAATAAAATAGATTTCACTTCTACTGACTTTTATAAATTCTGGAGTGAATTATTAAATGATGTAGAATTAAACAAATTTATTGAAACTAACAATTTAGAAATATTATTTTATCCTCATATAAATATGCAAAAATATTTAAAAGATTTTTATCAAACAAATAAAAATATTAAATTTTTAAATACCAGTAATGATATAGGAGAAATTTTAAAAACATCAGCAATTTTAGTAACAGACTATTCCAGTGTATTTATGGATTTTGCCTATATGAGAAAGCCTATAATCTTTTTTCAATTCGACAAAGATAAATATCGTCAAATGCAATATAAAGAGGGATATTTTAATTATGAAAGAGATGGCTTTGGGCCAGTTTTAGAAAATGTTAATGAAGTAGTAAATTATATAAAATTAAGTTATAAAAATGATTTTGAGACACCTAACGAATACCGCAAAAAAATGGATAACTTTTTTGAAATAAATGATTCAAATAATAGTGAAAGAATATATCAATTATTAAAGAAAGGAGAATAGATATGAAAGTATTAGTTATTAGTCCAGGATATCTACCTGTCCCTGCTACAAATGGTGGAGCAATTGAACACTTAATTGACACTATAACTGAAGAAAATGAAAAAGAACAAAAATGCTTATTTACGATAATAGGAATAAAAACTAATACCGAAATTCAGAATAATCTTAAAGAGTATACAAATTATAAATACATAAATAATAACTCATTAATATTTAAAATAAAAAGAATAATTTTTTCATTAATAAATAAGTTACCAAACATTTACATTGGAAATGCTTATATAAATGAAGTAACTAAAATTATCAAGAAAAATAAAGATAAATATGATAAAGTTATAATAGAAAATAATCCATTATACATATTAAAAATAAAAAAATATTTTAAGTGTCCAATATATTTACATTTACATAATGACTATTTAAATAAAGATTCAAAATTGAGTAAGAAAGTATATTATAATTATGATAAAATTCTCACTGTAAGCAATTTTATTGGAAATAGAGTTAAAGAAATAGAACTTAATACTACCAAAGTATATACACTTTATAACGGAATTGATACAAAAAGATTTATGCAACAAATATCTAGAGAAGAAAAAAGGAATATTAGAGCAAAATATGGAATTGCTGAAAATGATTTTGTTTATTTATATACAGGACGTTTAACTAAACAAAAAGGTATAAAGGAGTTAGTAATTGCATTTAATAATCTTTGTGAGAAACATAATAATATAAAGCTTTTAATAGTAGGTTCATCTGATTTTAAAAAAGGAAAAAATAATAGTTTTATTAAAGAATTAAAAGCTTTAGCAAAAAATAAAGATATTATTTTCACTGGATATATTGATAACTCTATAATTTGGAAATTATACAAAATTAGCGATTGTCAAGTTGTACCTTCAATAATTAATGAAGCATTAGGTGATGTAGTTATAGAAGGGCTAGCTTCTGGGTTACCATTAATTGTAAATAATGTTGGTGGAATACCAGAGATTGTTGAGAATGATAGTGCTTTATTATGTGATAAAAACAACTTAATAAATAGTTTAATTATCAATTTAGAAAAAATATATTTAGAACAAGATTTAAAGACAAGATTAATAAGCAATAATTTAAACAAAGTAAAAAAGTTTTCTAAAGAGAGTTTTTATAAAAATTATATAGATATTATAAGTGAAAGGGAATAAAAAATGAAAATAAAAAGGGAAGATTTTAACAATATATTATTTGGAATACTTTTAATAATACCATTTTTCATACCAACATATTTAGAATATAAATTTTCTTGGTTTTCAAAAATAACAAACATATTATTAATTATTGACTATATAGTCATTCTAATATGTTATATTAAAAATGGCAAAATATATAATCAAAAATTCTTTTTTTTCTATTTAAGCTTTTTTATTCTTTTAGGAATAATTACTATATTAAAAAATGGAGATTTAACATCATTTATTATGACTACTTCAAAATATATCATGATGTTCTTATTATATAATTATTGTATAGTAAAATATAAAAATAACTTTTTAAAGTCCAATTTAATATATTTTACTATATTATTGTTAATAAATCTTGTAACTATAATTCTATATCCAAAAGGTTTATATGTAAATGCTGCCGAAGCATGGGCTAATTGGTTTCTAGGATACAAAAATGCCTTTATATTATTTATAATTCCTACGATTTTAATATCCCACTATCTAGATATCATAAATAACAAAAAAATAACCACACATACTATTTTTATAATCATAATATCTTTACTAACAACACTATTAATTGACAGTTCAACAGGTATCGTAGGAATTGGAATTTTATTATTAGGCATCATATTCTCTAAACAGATTTCTAAGATAAAAATATTTAACTTCAGAAATATATTAGTAATATATTTAATACTATTTTTTGTTATTATAATATTTAGAATGCAAGACATATTTTCAGTTGTAATTGAAGATATTCTACATCGTGACTTAAATTTTACTAATCGGATATACATATGGGATACAGCACTCAAATATATTAAAGAAAGTTTTATATTTGGTTATGGATTTGAAACTTCGGCTATAAGAGTTATAAAGTTTAATTATTTACAAGCAGTAACATGTCATAACCAATTATTAGACTTATTATATCAAGGCGGTATTGTAGGTGTAACATTATTATCAGGTGCATTAATTGAATTAAATAAAAGCATAAAAAATATTAAAATTAGTAGAATAAAAATTTTATCTTTAGTAGCATTAAGTACTTATTTTATAATGATGTTATCAGAGTATTATAGTTTTAATAATTATATATTTATATTTGCGATAATATTAAATTTATCAAGCATTACAGAAGAAAGAAGTGAAAAAAATGGAGCAACCAAAAGTATCAATAATAATACCAGTATATAATGGTGAGAAATACATTAATGAATGCTTAAATTCTGTTTTAAATGAAACGTATAAAAATATAGAAATAGTTATTGTAAATGATGGTTCAACTGATAACACAAGTGATATTTTAAATGAATATCAAGAAAATAGAATAAAAATAATTAATCAGCGAAACCAAGGAGTTAGTGCTGCCAGAAACAATGGAATAAAAAATTCTACTGGAGAGTATATAACTTTTCTAGATATAGATGACATAATAATGCCAAATTATATTGAAGATTTAGTTCAGACTTTATTAGAATATGAATTAGACATAGTAAAAACATCATATAGTAATTTTACAAATAAAAAAGATATAGAAAAAGTGAGTTATTATAGTGATAGTTATAGGGAAATAAAAAAAGAAGAAATAAACAATCTTTTTATAGCTACTCCTAAATTTAATTCTAGTTGTATGCAATTAATAGATACAAAACTTATAAAAGATAATAATATTTATTTTAATGAAGAACTAGGCTTTGGTGAAGATTTTTTATTTACATTTACTTTATTTCAAAAAGCTAAAAAAATAGGATATCGAAATAATAATGGATATTTATGCCGAGTTAATATTGATAGTGCTTCAAGAACTGGAAAAATAAAAAAACAAATAAAAAATTCTATTGATTGTTTAAAAGCTTATCAAGTATTAATAAGTAATAATAATGAAAGCAAAGTATATAAAAAGATTTTAATTCATATTAGTTATTTGTTAAGAACAATTGATATTAGTAGTATTTCATACGAGGATTATAAAAAGAATTTAAAAGAGCTTTTTGATACAACAGAATGGAAAAAATTAAAAGAAAGCAACATTGAATTTCAAACAATTGATTTGAAAAAAAGAATGTTTTGCAAGCAAATATATAATGAGAATTATAAAGCAATTTGGTTTTTTACAAAAATATATAGATTAATAAAAAGATAAAAGAAAGGGGACAAGCTATGAGAACAAAAAATTCAATAAAAAATACAAGTGTCTCATTTATAACTAACTTATTAACAATAGTTATTGGTCTAATAGCTCAAGCAATATTTATAAAAATATTAGGAAGTGAATATTTAGGAATAAATGGTTTATTTTCAAATATCATATCAATGCTTGGAATAGTAGAATTAGGTGTTGGTTCTGCGATAATATATCATTTGTATAAACCTATCGCTGAAGAGAATATAAAAAAAGTAAAAGCATTAATGAACTTTTATAAAAAATGTTACACTATTATAGCATTAATCATTTTAATTATAGGATTAATGATAACCCCATATTTAAATCTTTTTATTGAAGAAGTTACAATCGATATTAATATAAGTTTAGTATATATATTATTTATCATCGAAATAGTTTGTTCCTATCTTTTATCATACAAGAGGTCTATAATAAATGCCAATCAAAAAAATTATTTAGTAAACTTCATTCACATTGGATATTTAGTAATACTAAATATATTAGAAATAATCATATTAGTATTAACCAAGAACTATTATTTATATTTAGGTATAAAAATAGGAATGAGAATTTTAGAAAATGTTGGTATCACGATACTTGCTAACAAATTATATCCCTATTTAAAAAATAATAATGAAAAACTAGATGAAAATACCAAAAAAGATATATTTCAAAAAGTAAAAGCATTATTTTTTCACAAAGTTGGAGGTTTTATAGTCTTAGGTACAGATAATATAATTATTTCTAAATTTATTGGTATTATTGAAGTAGGTTTATATTCAAATTATTACATGATAATAGATGCTGTTGAAAAATTATTTGGTCAAGTAATAAGAGTTATTACTCCAAGTGTAGGTAATATGTTAGTAAAAGAAAGTGCTGAAAAAAGTTTTGAAATATTTAAAAGAGTAAGATTCTTAAACTTTTGGATAGCAACCTTTTCAGGAATATCACTTTTAGTAGTAATGAATAGTTTTATAACAGTATGGATTGGCAGTAAGTATTTACTAGCCACTTGCGTTTTAATCGTTTTAGTGTTAAACTACTACGCGAAATCAATGCGAAGTTGTCATATGATTTTTAAAGAAGCTGCGGGAATATATTATGAAGATAGATACATTCCATTATTAGAATCAGTATTAAATATAGTAGCATCTTTAATATTATTAAAATATTTTGGTTTAGCTGGTATTTTTATGGGAACTATAATAAGTAGTTTAGCCTTATATTGTATCAGCTATCCCAAATATGTATATAAGAAATTATTTAATAGAAGTTATTTAAATTATACCAAAGAAACACTAGGATATTTAAGCATATTTTTAGTTTTAGCAGTCATTACATTTAAAATATCCCGATTAATAGTTATAAATAATGCTTTTTTAAGTTTAATAATAAATTGTTTAATCGCAGTAGTTATACCTAACTTAGTATTATTAATAATATTTTGGCATACAGACAATTTTAAATACTATTTAAATCTATTAAAGAGTTTTAAAAAGTAGGGGGATAATATGCAAAGAAAGAAAAAAGGGCTAAATAAAGATTTAATCTTAAATATAATATTAGGAATCTTAGGAGTGATATGTTTTATATCAATCAGTATATTTAGTTATTATTTATTTATTATTAATATTATACCAATTAAGTATTTAGTAATGGGCTTTACAATATTAGGTCTTATTCTATTACTAATATTTATTTTAACTATAAGAAAGAAAAATAGAATATTAAAAATATTAGGGTTATTTATTATCGTAATAAGTACAATAACAAGTATATATTTTACAGGATACTTAAGAAACACATATGAATTCTTAAATAATATTGCTGTTAATAAATATAGTAAAGTAACATTTTCGCTTATTGTATTAAAAGAAAGTGAAATTAATACAATAAAAGATTTAGAAGATAAAAGTATTGCTTATATCAAAAATGAATCTGAAGAAAACGTTAAAGATTATTTAAGAAAGAAAATAAATTATAAAGAAATATTAGTTGAAGAATTTAGTATTTTACCAGATAATTTAATTAATAAAGAAGTAGAAGGAATAGTATTAGAGGAAAGTTATTTAAATTTAATTAAAGAAGAGATACCAGAATTTGAAAATAAGATTAAAGTTATTGAAAATTTTGAAATAAAGGTTAAAACCCATATAGAAGATAATAATATTGCCGTTAATGATAGCCCCTTTATTTTATATATTAGCGGTATCGATAGATATGGCAGTGTTAGTTCCATAAGAGGTAGAAGTGATGTTAATCAAATAGTAGTTGCTAATCCAAAAACGAAGAAAATTCTTTTATTAAATACGCCAAGAGATTATTACGTGCAGTTACATAATACAAGTGGATTAAAAGATAAACTAACCCACGCGGGAATATATGGCATAAAAAAAAGTATTACTACCTTAGAAGACTTATATAATATAGATATCAATTATTATTTAAGAGTAAATTTTGATAGTTTAATAAAAGTAGTAAATGCGATTGATGGAATAGATATATATTCTGATAAATCATTTAGAGCATACACCAATAAGAAAGTTTATATTAAAAAAGGGTGGAATCATTTAAATGGCGAAGAAGCTTTAGCATATGCTCGTGAACGATATGCTTATGTAAGCGGAGATAATCATAGAGGAGAAAATCAACAACAAGTTATCACTGCCATAATTGATAAAATCAGCAGTTCTAAAGTATTAATAAGTAAATATAATAGTATTCTAACAAGTCTAAATGGTTCATTTGAAACAGATATGCCTATAGATTTAATAACTATGTTTATAAAGAGTCAATTAAATGATATGGCTAAATGGGAAATAGAAAGTATTGCAGTTACTGGATATAATAGTAGTAATTACACATATAGTATGGGAACCAAATATAAATTATATGTCATGGAACCAAATTGGAATAGTGTAAATAGTGCTAAAGATAAAATAAAAGAGGTATTAAATGAAAAATAAAAAAATAAAAAGAATAGTTTTATACACGCTTTTAGTCTTAGTATTAACAACAATATTTATCTTTTCAGGAGAACCTGGTAAAAAAAGTGAAAGTACCTCTGATGCATTTACAAGTACAATAATTGATAAAGTAAGTAGTATTACTAATAAAGATATAAAAGAAACTAAGAAAAAGGATATTATAGAGAGTACCAGATTTATAGTTCGTAAAACAGCTCATTTTAGTATATATTTTGTATTAGGAATAATTATCTATTTATTATTAAGCACTTATAATATAAATAAAGTAGTATTACTAAGTATAATTATATGTTTTATATTTGGTGGCTTAGATGAGATACATCAAATATTTATACCAGGAAGAACAGCCAGATTTTATGATTGTATAATTGATACTTTAGGAAGTAGTACAGGTATTTTGATATTATATGGAAGTTCCAAGATAAGATTAAGATATAAGCATAAAATAACAAAAACATTAAATGTTAGCAAGTAAAAGCTAGCATTTTTTTATTATAAAGATAATTTTTTGAAATAGAAGAATATTTTTATAATAGAACAATATATTTTAATTAGAAAAGGAAGTGTGTTATGAAAAAAATAGCTATATTAAGTCTGGTTTTAATGTTAGTACTAACAGGATGTGGCAAAAAGAAACCAGAGGACTTAGTAGGAAAGTTTGAAAAAAGCATTAGCAATGCAAAATCATATGTCTTAAAAGGGAACATGGAGATATTAAGTAATGAAGAAACTTTTACATATAGTCTAGAAGCATCATATTTAAAAGATAATTTTTATAAAGTTACACTAGTTAATCAAACCAATAATCATGAACAAATAATATTAAAGAATAAAGATGGCGTATATGTTGTAACTCCAGCATTAAATAAAAGTTTCAAGTTTCAAAGTGAATGGCCAGAAAATAGTAGCCAATCATACATATTATCTTCCATCTTAAAAGATATCAAAAATGACAAAGAAATGACAATAGAAGAAAAAGACAAAGGATATGTCATTAAAAGTAAGGTAAATTATCCTAATAACAAAGAATTAACATATCAAAAAATATATTTTGATAAAAACATGAATTTAGAAAGTGTTGAAGTATATAATAATGAAAATATTGTAAATATAAAAGTAATGTTTTCAAGTGTTAATCTAAAAGGTGGTTTAGAAGAAGAAGATTTTGCTTTAGACAAACTAATTGATGTTAATAAGCAAAATGAAGATAAGAATAAAGACGATAAAAAAGACAATAAAACTGAAAATAAAGGCGAAAATAAAACTGATGGTACTGATAAGAATACAACTGATAATACTAATAAAGAAAATTGTACTAATGAAGAATGTGATAAAAAATCAAGTAATATTATAGATAGTGTTATATATCCTTTATATATACCAAGTGAGACATATTTATCAAATAGTGAGAAAGTAGATACTGATGATGGAAATCGTGTAATATTAACTTTCGCAGGTGAAAAGAACTTTGTCTTAATTGAAGAAGTAGCAAATGTTGCTAATGAATTTGAGATAATTCCTGTATATGGCGACCCAGTAATGCTTAGTGATACCATAGCAGCTAAAAGTGCCAATTCTCTTGTTTGGAGTAGTGAAGGATTATCATACTATTTAACAAGTAGTGATTTATCAACAGAAGAAATGGTAACTATCGCTGAATCTTTAGGAAATGCCAAAACAGTTGTGGGAACCAAATAAAAAGCTTACTATAATTAGTTGGTATAAAATAAATTTTTAAGAAGAAAGAAAATATTAACAATAAAAAAACAATGACGTGAAATGAAAAAGTAAATTCTAGTTTCAAAAAGTGAAATACAAATGGATATAAACATAGTTGCTTTCTTCTTTTTTTCTTGCTATAATTTAAACAGGGTGAAAAAGATGACAAATAAAAAAAGTAGCAAAAGAATAAAAATGGATAAATATGAAACAGAAGAGCAAGTAGAACTAAAGCAATTTATAAAAATATTAGTAATTCTAATTATCTTAGTAGTAGGAGTATATTTTTTAACTAGAGCTTTTGTAACCAAAGACTTGTTTAATAAAAAAGAAGAAAGTAGTGAAACAACTAAAGGATCAATAAATTATAGTACAACCTTAATAGGTAATATGTTTAACAAAATGGACAAGGAATACTATGTTTTAATGTATGATACTGAAGATTTACAAGCAGCTTATTATAGTGGATTCATGTCAAATTATAGTAAAAATAAGGATAATGATGATTTTATTAATATATATTTTGCAAATCTAAATAATCCGTTAAATAAGAAATACGTAACTAATAATGAAGAAGAAATAAATATCAATACAACAAACTTTGATGAATTTAAAGTAGGTAAATTAGCTTTAATAAAAGTATCTGATGGTAAAATATCTAAAGCTATAACCAATGTTGATGAAATATCTAAAGAATTAGAATACAAAGAAAAAGAAGCAGATAATAAATAATATAGAAAAGCATTCAGAATAATTTGAATGTTTTTTTATTGGGTTAGAAAAAGTACAGACTAAATAATATAGAATAAAATCATAAAATATAAGATTTGAATAAAAGCTATCAGGTTTGAATAAAAAATATAAGGTTTATATTGACGTACAAAAATTCGTGAGTTATAATATAGATGTCAGAATAAATTAAGTTATATATTAGAAAATTAAAACTAAATCATTTAAAATATTTTAAAAGTATGATAATATAACTATATAATAAAATTTAAAATAGAGGGAGAATATAGATGAATAATCCAGAAAATAAGAATAGCAGTAAAGTATTTAACCTAGGTTGGATATTGGCCATAGTAGTAGCAACAAGTATTATTTCAGCATTAACAACAGGCGTTATTATATACAACAACAATAAAATTGGTAACAAGCTAAGTTATTCTGATTTATCAAAAGATGAAAAACTTAATCAATTTTTAGAAGTATATGCAAATATTACGTCAGATTATTATCAAGATGTAAATAAAGAGGAATTGTTAGAAAAAGCAATATCGGCTATGATGAATTATTTGGGTGATGATTATACTGGATATTTAAATAATGATAATACAAATGATTTAATGACTCAATTAGCGGGAAAGTATAATGGGATAGGTGTAGCCATAAGTAACGAAAACAAAACCATTACAAAAGTATATGATGATACACCAGCAAGTAAGGCAGGAATTCAAGCTGGAGATATTATTGTTGGCATAAATGATATTGATGTTAGTAGTATAAGTGCTGCTGAAGTAGTAAATATGATAAAGAGTAATAAAGACTATTTTACTTTGAAATTAAAGCGCGGGGAAGAAATATTAAGTGCATCAGTAAAAAATGAAAATATTATTTCTCCAAATATTGAATACAATGTAATCGAAAATACTAAGATAGGATATATGAGTATTGACGCTTTCTCAAGCACTTTAGACATCCAAATGGAAAAAGCTCTTAAAAAATTAGAAAGTGACGGAATAACATCACTAATAATAGATTTACGGAACAACACTGGAGGATATTTAGATATGGCCAGTAAAGTTACTAGTATGTTTATTAAAAAAGGAGAAAAAATATATAGTCTAAATGAAAAGAATCAAGTAAACCATTATTTTGACGAAACGGATGAGCATCGTGAATATCCAATAGTAATATTAACTAATAATAATACTGCCTCAGCATCAGAAATTATGGCAGCCGCATTAAAAGAAAGTTATGGAGCTGATTTGGTAGGAGAAACAACATTTGGTAAAGGCAAAGTTCAGCAAACAATGAAACTAGATGATGGCTCTATGGTGAAATACACTTCTGCTTACTGGCTAACTCCAAATGGCACATGTATTGACGAAATTGGAATAACTCCAAATTATTTAGTTAGTAATGAAGAAATACTTGATGAAGAAGGAAGAGTAACTGAAATTATAGATAGACAATTAGAAAAAGCAATAAACATATTATCAGAAGAAAAAAGTTTGGAGACAGAAAATAATTAAGTTAGCGATGTTTAAAAAAGCATATTATAATTTTTTGAATAAACCCATGATAATAAAATTGGGATGAATCACGAAAAATGTAATCACAATTAAATACTAAAAAAGTAAATTGTGATTTTTTTTAATATTTGGTATAATAACTTATATATGAAGGAATAGGCGAAAAAGAAAATGAAAAACATAGAAATAGGAGAGAAACTGCAAATTCATTGTTATAAACATAATGGTCAGCTCCATCAGTTGTGTGATGAAGCAATAGTTCTATATAATGATAATGAAAAGATTATAGTAGCCAATAATAAAGCAAAATTAACCGAAGCAGACGGCCGAAGTTATAGAGCCAAAGAACCAGCAATATTGTTTTTTTATAAAAAGCATTGGTTTAATATAATAGGTCAACTAAAAGAATATGGCTTATTTTACTATTGTAATATAGCCACACCATATTTAATTGATGGCAATACTATCAAATATATAGATTATGATTTAGATTTAAGAGTATTTCCAGATGGCGGGTTTAAAATTTTAGATTATAATGAGTATAATTATCATAAAAGAATAATGAACTATCCTAAAGAGATACAGCTAATAATAAAAAATGAACTTTCAAATCTTATCAATATGAAAAGAAATGATGAGGGGCCGTTTGAAAAAGGATTGGTTGAAAAATATTATCAAATATACAAAAATATAATAAATGAAGATTAAAAATGCAAAAATTAATAAAAAATAAAAATTTTTTTAAAACTGTCATAAACAGTTTTTTTTTACATAAGATATAAAGAAAGTAATAAAAAATAGCCCGAAAATAAAGAAAAAATAAAAAATTGCAAAAAAAGTCGAAAAAAAATAAAAAAAGTGTTGACTTTGTGAAGGGTATTTGTTATATTACTTATGCACTTACGAAAAAAGCCCTTAAAAGCTTAGAAAAAAGTGTAAAAAAATTAAAAAAAGTTGTTGACAAAGCGTCGTAGAAATGGTATATTAGTTTCACGCGATGCAAAAGAAGCAACGCAAGAAATGATCTTTGAAAACTAAGTTAAAAAGTCAATTTTGAGTAGCTTAGATTAAA
>CANSWQ010000011.1 GCA_947650775.1 uncultured Mycoplasmatota bacterium | reverse complement strand
TTGTTTATAGCTATGAAGAAGTTAAAGGTGGTTTATTTAAAGGAACTACTTATGAATGTTCAGGATTTTTAAAATTAGATGTTCTAGCAGATGCTGAGGAGTATTTAAAGAGTATTATTAAAGGTATGGGAGTAGAGTGTAATTTAGAAGTAAGTACAAAAGAAAATACAACTACTATTAAAATCTATTCTTCTAATAATCCAGTGATAATAGGGAAGAATGGCCAAAATTTGGAAGCTTTAACTATTATTGTTAGACAATTTATTAAGAATATTTGTAATAATGGGCCAAGAATAGTTCTTGATGTAGAAGATTATAAAGATAGACAGAATAAAAGATTAGAAAGACTTGCAAAGAACTTAGCCCGTGATGTAGTTAGAACTAAAGTGGATATTGAAATGGATAGTATGAATTCTTATGATAGAAGAATAGTACATAATATTTTGTCTGATTTTAGAGGAGTAACTACTGAAAGTATAGGGGAAGAACCTAATAGAAGAATAGTTATTAGGTATCATGTGGAAAAATAAATTATGATTGAAATAAAAAAAGGTAAAAAAAAGATTAAAAATGGCTCTATATCTTCAATTGTTGATGTTTATTTTGAAAAAAAATATGTTATTCATGTTTTTCAAGGTAATTTGAGTACTTATGATATCATAGTCAAATATGCAGAGAATAATGGAAGATTGAGAACTCCGAAACATGTTCATTGGGCTGTTGATTTGTTGTTAAAGCTTCAAGCAAAAAAAGAATTAACAATAGATTTTATAAATGAGATAAAAAAGAGATGGGATAAAGTTGAACCTTTGATAAATAATTCTTTTGAACCTTTGATGAGTTATATAAAAAGTCAATATGATACTATAGATTGTTCAAAGTATGAGGAATTAAATAGTTATGGAGAGTATTGTGTTGAGTTTCTAATTGTTTTAATGTCTTTATTGATGGTTCAAGAAAAAACAAATAGAAGTGATGCTTATATGTTTGGAAATGTTTTAACCTTTTTACTTAAAGATGAGCTAGATATTTTTGCTATAATGTCAGCTGCTGGTTTTGGTAAGAGATAGAAAGTATTTTGATAAGAATACTTTTTTATTTAATAGAAAATCGCATATTTTTAAATTATAAGCGAATAATAAAGGTTAGTTTTTTTGATTATTTTTTTGTCTTCAATTAATTTGTTTCGCGAATTATAGCATTTTTTTAAATTTGCCTTTAGCTTTTTGGAGAATCTATCATATAAGATTTATGTTAAGGGCATTTAACATTATAGTATCATAATTATTTTTAAATGGTTCTAAAAAAGATTAACATTAAAAGGGGAATACTTGATATTTAATAATTTTTGATATAGAATATTTTTAGTATTAGATTTAAGGTGATTATTTTGTATTGTATTTTTATAGACACTAATATTTTTTTGGATTTTTATCGCTATAATAAAAATGATAATATTTTAAACTTATTTAATGAATTTAAAAAATATCAGAAATTTTTAATTACTACAGAGCAATCTATAGATGAATTTAATAGAAATAGGGATAAAACTATTAATGATTTTATTGATATTTTGAATAGTCAGTTAAATACTATTTATGATAAAAACTTTCTTTCCAATTTAGATGGATTTTGCGATTATATTCGCAGTATTAAAGAAGCGAATAAATCTATTAAAAAGATGATAGATAAGTGTAGAGATTTGATGTTTAATGTTAATGATGACCCTGTTAATAAACTTTTCCATTTGTCATGTCATAAAATTTTTTCTAGGACTAATGAAATAATATTTAAAGCAAAACAAAGAAAATATATTGGTAATCCTCCTGTTAGTAATAAATATACTTGTTGTGATGAAATTATTTGGGAAACTCTTTTAGAAAATTGTAAATATAATTTGATAATTATATCTAGGGATGGTACTTTTGTAGATAATTCTCGTTTTTTAAAAGAAGAATATAAGGGGCGAACTAGTAAAAAATTAGAAATAGTTAGTACAATTTCGGATGCAATTAGGTTGCTTGGAAATGAACCTTCTTTAGAATTAGAAAATGTTGAAAGTTCTATTGTTGTTGAAAAAGAATCTTATGATATGATTTTGAAAGATAGTACTTTTTGGTCATCTCTTATTTTTAGGGCTTTAATTGAACTTGGTGGAGAAGCTGGATTAAAAGATTTATATCAACTGATTTATAAAATATTAGATAATGAATATCCTGATGTGTTAAAAAGTAATAAAAATATTGAAGCTACTGTTAGAGGAATTTTACAGAGATTTTGTAGTAATTCTAAATATTATAGTAATAAAGTGGATTTATTTAGAAATGTAAAATCTGGAACATGGGCTATCAAGACTGATTTTTAATATAACTTTTAACTATTTTATTTTTTAGTCATAAACTATTTTAGAGGAGGATATCTTTATGGCTAAAAAAATAGTTATTGATGCTGGACATGGTGGTGAAGATCCAGGAACTAGTGCAAATGGAATAGTAGAAAAGGATTATACTTTGAAAATTAGTCAATATATGGCTAAAAGATTAAATGATTTGGGAATTGAGAATTCTTTAACTCGTAATTCTGATATAGCGTTAGATTCAAATAGTAGACCTAAGAAAGCACAAAGTTTTTATGGAACTGGTAGCGATGTAATAGTTGTTTCTAATCACATAAATGCAGGTGGTGGAGATACATATTTTGTGATTAAAAGTTATTGTGTATAATCGTTCATAAGCTTCTTGAATTACTTATTTAGTGTTTGAATATTTACTAAAATAATATTTTAAAAAAGATTTAGCATTTAACTGAATCCTTTTTAAATTCTCTAATAGTATTATCGATATCAACATAAGGTATGCGAGTATTATTATTTTCTTTTAGTTTTTTGCAAGAATCAATAGCTTCTTTAGTTGTAATTATATTTTTTTCTTTCATTAATTTAATTATTTTTAAAGTTCTAATTACTTTAATTCCATTGGCTTCACTATAATCTTTAAGTTTTTTATCGCCTGTTGCTAAAATTCCATTATTATTTCTAGCTATTATAAAGTTAATAATATCGTATGGAGACAATCCATGAATTTCTTGAGAAACTTTGAAAATTTCATCGATTTCCTCTGAAGTAGCATTAATAGTTTTAAATTGTTTTATTACATTAATATTTCCAGTATCAGAATTTATTTCATCTCGTTTAACCATATCACTTATATAAACGTTATCTAATTTAACAAACTTATCTAAAATATTAGCATTGCTGAGATCTGTTATTATATTAGTATCGGTAATTATTATCTTCATTGTTATATTCATCTATAGTTATTCCTAGTAACTCGCATGCTCTATTTAAAGATATAATGTTATCTACTTCTAGTTTATGGACAAGCCGTTTAAATTGATTTGATTTTTCTGATTCAATAGGATCTGGTTCATGTTTTTTATATCCTTTTGAACTAAATGAAATGTTAATCTTTTTAAATAAATATTCTGATATAATATTTAACTCTTTTAATCTATACACAGTTGCTGCCATACTAACTTTATATTCACTTTTAAAGGCTCTGAGTTCGTAAAAGCTTATGTTATTTCTCGATATACCAAACTCATTAATAACAGCTTCTTTTGGCATCAATAAACTACTTGCAAACTTATTGCACATTTTTTCTTCATTTAAATTTTCATCTTTAATATTAAGAACTAAATGTCCTAATTCATGCGCAATAGTAAATCTTTGCCTTTCTCCATCAATATCGTTTAACAAAACAATTAATGGAATATCTTTCACAACTTCACTAAGTCCATCAAAGTCAGAAAATCTTCCATCAGTATTATTTATTTCAATGATTAGTATTCCTATATTTTCTAACATATTTATTAAATTTGGAATAGGTTGATTAATTGATAACTTATAATTTTTTCTAAACTCTTCAGCAGCAAGTTCTGCGTCATTATCATTATTACATGTATATTTTTTAATTTTACTGTTACTTGTTTTTATCTCATTTAATTCAATTACTTCAAGATAATCAGCAACTTTATTTTGTATAATTTCTTTTAATAATTCAAGATTCTCGCCTTGAAGACGTTGCCTTTTTCTAAAAGCGTTAAATTTCATTTCTGGTGTATTATAAGATTTTAAAAGATCAAGAACTTTAACACCATATGCATTAGCAAACTCTATTAATTTTTGAGAGTTAGGATGTATTTCGCCTTTTTCGTATTTCGAAACTGCTGGAGCGGACATATTTAATAATAATCCTGCATCTTTTAATGATAAATTTTTTAATAATCTAATCCTTTTTAAATTTTTTCCAACTTCCATCATTCTACCATCCCTTTTCTAGTTAATATTTTATCACAAAAAGGAAGAAATGTAAACTAAATATATTGATTTCTATTAAATTATATGATAATATTTGAGTGTGAAGGTACAAAAAAACAGTTTGTTGCAGCAAACTGTACCTTCTCACAAAGCAAATGAGAATATTGAAGTATTACATAACTTCTATAATTATCTTATCATTGATTTAAGATAATTACAATAATATTTTAGAAGTTTATGTTTGCTAGACAATATTCTCAAAATAGAAAGGAGGATATTTTGATGGCAAATAGAATAAGAACTTCTAAAAGAGTTGCTAGAAAAGCTAGTAGCCAATTAAGAAGTAAAAAAACAACTAAGGCAACAAAAAGTGTTGCTGGTAGTGCTTTGAGAAATAGAAGTAAGTAATGAGCAAAAGAAAAACAAATGATTTAGTTGGTTTAATTATATTATCTATTATATTGATACGTACTTATGGATTAAAATATACTTTTGATTTATTTTTTCAAATGTTAAGATTCATTAATAATATTTTATTACAATTAACCAATACTTCTATTTTAACAACTATGTTTAAATATTGTATTGCTTTTCCAATAGTCGGTATTATTCTAACTGCAATTGGGTCGCCTAGAGGAAAAGAAGGACATATAATTGGAAAAGTCTTATATTTTATTGTAGGATACATCATAGGATTTATTCTCGATTATATTGCAAAAATTATATTTTAAAAAGAGAGGAGGTAAAAATTATGTCAGTAATAACCGAAGTTAAAGATACTGTTATAGATGCTAAAAAAAAATATGATAAAGAAAAATATATTCAAGTTTTAGAAGAACAAATTGAAAAAATGGAAAAAGAGATAGAGCGTTTAAACACAAAAGTTTCTAAATATGAGAATAATGATTTTCTTTTAAATTCAGATCATCTAGAGTTATTTGAAGTTTTTAGAAAAAATGATTATAGATGTTATGAAGATGAAATAAGGTTGTATTCTAAAAAGAGTATTGATTTAGAAATTGCTTTAAGCGAACTTTTGGAAAATGAATATTTTGAATATCCTAGAGCTTATGCTATAGGAGCGAGAATATGTTTAAGCATACCTGCAGATAAGAAAATTAAATTTTTGCAAGCTTTAAAAAAACAAAACTAATCAAAATGATACTAGTGACTAATGTAATAAGTGCCATTTTGTAAGGAGGACTGGTTTTTGTGATTTATATTACTGGAGATACACACAGGGATTTTAGTGGATTGTATAGTAAAGCCTTCAATAAGGATGATATGTTAATTATATTAGGAGATGCTGGTATTAATTATTATTTGAATGAAGAGGATAGAAAGTTTAAAGAACATTTAAGCAGGTTAAATATAAAATTGTTTTGTATTCAAGGTAATCATGAAGAAAGACCAGAAAATATATCTTCTTACAAAGAAGTTGATATGTTTGGTGGAAAAGTGCTTATAGAGTATGACTTTCCAAACTTAATATTTGCTAAAAATGGTGAAATATATAACATTGATAATAAAAGGGTCTTAGTTATTGGTGGCGCTTATTCTGTCGATAAAGATTATAGATTGATGTATGGTCATCAATGGTTTAAAGATGAACAATTGAGTGAATCTGAAAAAGAAATGATTTTAAATAAATTTAAAGGTAAAAATATAAATATTATTTTATCTCATACTTGCCCCAAAAAATATGAACCAACTGAAGTATTTATGAGCGGAATAGATCAATCAAAAGTTGATAAAAGTATGGAGGAGTTCTTAGATAAACTAGAAGAGAACATTGATTATGATAAATGGTATTGTGGCCATTATCATACTGAAAAACAAATCAATAAATTGGAATTTATGTTTGGAAGAATAAAAGTATTTAATAAAAATGAATATTATCCTAAGTATAATAGAGATGGTTATGAAATCATAAGAGATTATTGTGCTCAGAATGATGTTATGGCAAGAGAAAAGGTTAGTTGTCCAGTATGTCATTTAAGAAATATATTAATTCAAAAAGGTGATGGACACAAAATTAATGGATCAGATTATATTGCGTTAATATGTCATGATTGTAAGAAGGTATATGGATTTAGTGATGTTAATTATTATCCTAATTGTCCTAAAGAGATATAGATATTTTGTATTAACAGTGATTACTAGAAATAGTAGTCATTTTTATTTTGAAGGAAAAAAGAAAAGGAGAAAAACAATGAAATTAAGAACTATAAAAGATAAGGATTATACTGTTATGAGTAACTATCATTTTAAAGATAAAAGGTTAAGTTTAAGAGCAAAAGGATTATTATCTATGATGTTATCTTTACCAGATGAATGGATATATTCACTTAATGGACTAAATAGTATATGTACTGAAAGTAAAGCAACTATTAGAAATATAATTAAAGAATTAAAAGAGTTTCATTACTTAGAAATAGTTGAAAAAAGAAGAGAAGATGGAAAAATTTACTACGAGTACACTATATATGAAAACCCTTTTAAATAATCCAGAGGTACATTTTCTACCTCTGGATTTACCGTATACGGTATTTTAGTACATTATAAAGTATTTAGTAAATAAAATATTAAATAACAAATAGATAAAACCAAATTTGAAAATTTGAAGTATTGCTATATCGAAAAATGTCGAAATATAGTATAATTATAGGTAGAAATATTAAATTTGAAGTATTGAGGTGTAGTTATGAATAATAAGAAAGAATATGAAAGAGATGAATTGCACAAAGCAATTTGGAAGATTGCTAATGATTTAAGAGGATCTGTAGATGGTTGGGATTTTAAACAATATGTTTTGGGTTTCTTATTTTATAGATTTATTTCAGAAAATTTAACAAACTATATTAACAAGTTAGAGCCAGATGATAATTTTGATTATTCTAAATTGTCTGATGAACAAGCTGAATATGGTAGAGAGGAAACTTTAAAGGAAAAAGGTTTTTACATACTACCTAGTGAATTATTTTGTAATGTAAGAAAGAATGCTAAAAATGATGCTGACCTTAATGTAACTTTAAATAGCATTTTTAATAACATCGAAAATTCTGCAAAAGGAACGGATTCTGAAGATGATATGAAAGGATTATTTGATGATATTGATGTTAATAGTAATAAGTTAGGTAATACTGTTAAAGAACGTAATGATAAGTTAGTTAAGATATTAGATTCTATTGGAGAATTACCACTTGGAAACTATCAAGATAATACAATTGATGTTTTCGGTGATGCTTATGAATTCTTAATGACTATGTATGCCTCTAATGCAGGAAAATCTGGAGGAGAATTCTTTACACCACAAGAAGTTGGAGAATTACTTGCTAAGATTACTTTAATGGATAAGAAAGAAGTTAATAAAGTTTATGATCCATGCTGTGGATCTGGAGGATTACTTCTTAAATTTGCTAAAATACTTGGAAAAAATAATGTTAAAGATGGCTTTTATGGGCAAGAAGTTAATCTTACTACTTATAACTTAGCTAGAATCAATATGTTCTTACATGATATTAACTATAACAAATTTAATATTGCTAGAGGTGATACTTTAACTGATCCTAAATATTGGGATGATGAACCATTTGATGCTATAGTTTCTAATCCTCCATATTCTATTAAATGGGAAGGAAAATCTAATCCTTTACTTATTAATGATGAAAGATTTGCACCCGCTGGTATTCTTGCTCCAGAATCAAAAGCTGATTTAGCTTTTACAATGCATATGTTATCTTGGTTAAGCTCTAAAGGCACTGCTGCTATTGTTGAATTTCCTGGTGTTCTTTATAGAGGTGGGGCCGAAGGTAAAATTAGAAAATATTTAATAGATAATAATTTTGTTGATACAGTTATTCAACTACCTAGTGATTTATTCTTTGGTACATCTATTGCTACATGTATACTAGTATTGAAGAAGAATAAGACTGATAATAGTGTTTTGTTTGTAGATGCTTCTAAAGAATTTGTAAGAAATACTAATAAGAATAAATTATCTAATGAAAATATTGATAATATTTTATCTTTATTGAAAAATAGATTTTATGTAGAAAATAAGGCTATTTTAGTTCCTAATGAAGAAATTGCAGATAATAATTACAATATTTCAGTTAATTCTTATTTAAAAACTGTTGGGGAAGAAATAGTTATTGATATAGTAGAACTTAATAAGAACATTCAAGAAATTGTTGCTAAGCAAGATAAGGTTAGAAAAGAACTTGATGAAATAATCAGAGAATTGGAGTCTGATTATCATGAGTAAGATAGATGAATTAATTCAAGAAAAATGTCCTAATGGTGTTGAATATAAGAAACTTTCGAATGTTATACAGGTTAATAGAGGAAGTAGACTTACAAAAAGTCAATTAAAAGAAGATGGTCTGTATGAAGTATATCATGGTAGTAAAGATGTTCCATTAGGAAAGTATGATAAATATAATACATCTGGAGATACTGTTATAGTAGTAAATACTGGTGGTATAGGTGGTGTTAAGTATTTAAAAGATAATTTTTGGTGCTCAGATGGTAGCTTCAATTTAGGACATAATGATATAGTGAATAATAAATTTTTATATTATTATTTATCACAATATGAAGATTATTTTATGAGCCATAAAAGAATTGGTGGAGTGCCTACTATAGATAGAAATGTTGTAGAGAATGTTAAGCTACCAATTCCACCAATGGAAGTACAAGAAGAAATAGTACGAATTCTTGATAAATTTGGTGAGTTAGAAGCGGAGCTAGAAGCGGAGCTAGAAGCGGAGCTAGAAGCGAGACGAAGCCAATATGATTTTTGGTGTGGGAAATTATTGATTAGTGGATTTGAAAGAGTTAAGCTTCAAGATACTGCTTATTATTCAAAAGACAGAATTAGTTTTAGTGTATTAAATGAAGATAATTATGTTGGCGTTGATAATTTATTACAGAACAAGATGGGAAAAAAAAGCTCATCACATGTTCCTGTATCTGGTAATTTAACTAAGTTTGAGAAGGATGATATTTTAATTGGTAATATTAGACCATATCTAAGAAAAATATGGCTTGCTGATTGTTGTGGTGGAACTAATGGAGATGTTTTAGATATACGAGTAAAAGATAAAGAAAATATATATCCAAGGTTTTTGTACTATGTTTTATCATCGGAAAGTTTCTTTGAATATAATAATTCCAGCTCAAAAGGTGCTAAGATGCCAAGAGGTGACAAACAAGCTATAATGAATTATGAATTTAATATACCTTCTATAGAAGAACAAATAAGAATAGTAAATATTTTAGACAAGTTTGATAAGTTAGTTAACGATATTTCTGTAGGGTTACCTGCTGAGATAGAAATGAGAAGAAAACAATATGAATATTATAGGAACAAATTATTATGCTTTGAGGAGTTGAAAGTCAGTGAATAAAGAAGTAGGATTAATTTCTGAGAACAACGGCTCTACTGTTGTATCTCTATATGAAGGATTAATTAGGAAGAATACAAGTTATCAAAGTGAAGACCAACTTGAAAAAGAGTTTATTAAAACTTTAGAAGAACAAGGTTATGAATATCTTACTTTTAGTAGTGAACAAGATCTTATTGATAACTTAAAACACAAGTTAGAAGAACTAAATCATTATACCTTCACTGACAATGAATGGAAACAGTTTTTTAATAATCATATTGCCAATAAGAATGATGGTATTGTAGAAAAGACAAGAACTATTCAGAAAGATTATATTAAGAATATTACTTTAGATGATGGTAATATTAAGAATATTAGATTAATTGATAAAAATAATATTCATAACAATAAGCTACAGGTTATTAATCAGTATGTTAATAATGGTTTTAGAGATAATAGATATGATGTTACTATTTTAGTTAATGGATTGCCTTTAGTTCATATTGAACTTAAACGTAGAGGAAAAACTTTAAGGGAAGCTTTTAATCAAATTGATAGATATCAAAGAGATTCATTTTGGGCTAATTCTGGTCTGTATGAATATGTTCAAGTGTTTATTATTAGCAATGGCACTTATACTAAGTATTATTCTAATACAACTAGAAACCTTCATATAAAGAATAAGAGCAATAATATTAAGTCGTCTAATACATTTGAATTTACTTCTTATTGGGCTGACCAAAAGAATAATACTATCATTGATTTAATAGATTTTGCTAAAACATTTTGTAGTAAACATACATTACTTAATGTATTAACTAAGTATTGTGTATTTACTTCTAATGATGAATTAATGGTTATGAGACCGTATCAAATAGTTGCTACCGAGAAGATTCTTAACAAGATAGATATTGCTCATAATTATAAATTGGCTGGAAGTGTTAAAGCAGGTGGTTATATTTGGCATACAACTGGTTCAGGAAAAACTCTTACATCTTTTAAGACAGCTCAACTTGCTACTAGTCTTGATTATATAGATAAGGTATTATTCGTAGTTGATAGAAAAGATCTGGATTATCAGACAATGAAAGAATATGATACCTTTGAAAAAGGTGCTGCTAACTCTAATACTTCTACTAAAATCTTGGAGAAACAACTTGCTCCCGAATATAATACAAAAATTATTATTACTACTATTCAAAAATTAACTCAGTTTGTTAAAAAGAATGATGATCATCCAATATATAATAGTAATATTGTATTCATCTTTGATGAATGTCATCGAAGTCAATTTGGTGATATGCATAAGATTATTATTAAAAAGTTTAATAAGTATTTTATTTTTGGATTTACTGGTACACCGATATTTAAAGAGAATGCTAGAAGTCAAGGAGGTCTTATTTTAACTACTGATCAAACTTTTGGTGAAAAACTACATACATATACTATAGTTGATGCAATTAAAGATAAGAATGTATTACCATTTAAATATGATTATGTTGGTAGAGTAGATATTAGAGAAGATGTTGAAGATGAAAAGGTCTATGCTATTGATGTAGAAAAGGCTTTTGATAACGAGATGCGAATTGCTATGATTACTGCTTATATTATTGATAATTTTGATAATAAGACTAAAGTAGGTAATTATATGTTTAAAGCAATTGATAATGTATTAGAACTTGCTAAAGATGATAGAACTAAAGAGATTAAAGTTGCTCGCAGCCTTAATGGCTTCAATTCTATATTTGCAGTTGCTAATATAGATATGGCAAAAAAATATTATGAAGAGTTTAAAAAACAACCTAATGATTTAAAGATAGCACTTATTTATAGTTTTGGTGTTAATGATGCTATTGATGATGGTTTATTTGACGAGAATAGTGAATCTACTACTGAACTTAATCAATCGGATAGAGATTTTTTAGATGGTGCTATTAATGATTATAATAAGATGTTTGGCTCAAGTTATGATACATCATCTGAAAAGTTCCAAAATTATTATAAAGATGTTTCTTTAAGAATGAAGAATAAAGAGATTGATTTACTTATAGTTGCTAATATGTTTCTAACTGGTTTTGATGCTAAGACACTTAATACATTATGGGTTGATAAAAACCTTAAATATCATGGACTTATTCAGGCCTTTTCTAGAACAAATAGAATACTTAATTCTATTAAAGTTGCTGGTAATATAGTGTCATTCCGAAATCTAGAAAATAATTTGAATGATGCTTTAGGTTTATTTGGTGATAAGGATGCTTGTGGTATTGTTTTACTTAAATCATATGACGATTATTATTATGGCTATAAAGATGATAAGGAAAAAGAAGTTCGAGGATATAAAACTCTTGTAGAAGAACTTATTACCAAGTATCCTGCTGGTATTCCTATTTATAGTGAACAAGATCAAAAGGCATTTGTAAGGCTATATAGCACTATTCTTAAAGTGACTAATATCTTATCATCATTTGATCAATTTGTAGGTAATGAAATATTAGCTTCTAGAGATATTCAAGATTATCATAGTATGTATCAAGATATCCATGATGAATTTGAAAAGAGAAGAAAAGTTGACGCTGTTGATATTATGGAAGACATTGAGTTTGAAATGGAACTTATCAAGACTATAGATATTAATATAGACTATATTTTGAATTTAGTTAAAAAATATCATGAAAGTAATATGAAAGATAAAGACTTGTTACTTAAAATTAATAAAGCTATTTTAGCGAGTCCTGAGTTGCGTAATAAGAAAGATTTAATTGATCAATTTATTAATTCACTAAATCAAGATTCTGATGTTTATAAAGATTTTGAATCATTTATTAATTTTAAAAAATGTGAGGAACTTGATATAATTATAGAAGAAGAAAATCTTAATAAAGAAGAGACCTATGATTTCATAAGAAATTCTTTTGATAAGGGAAGTATTGAAGAAAATGGAACTGATATTGTTAATATATTTCCTCCAATGTCTAGGTTTTCAATAGATAACGATAGAGCAAAGAAAAAAAATACTGTAATCTTTAAATTATTAGAATTTTTTGACAAATTTTTTAGTGTATCTAATGACAAATTTTAGAAGTTATTGTAAAATTTGGTTAAGAATAGGGGATATTTCATTTTTAATAATGGAGTATGCTTTATTTTTTATTTGTAGGAAGTTATGAAAGAAAAAAATTATGAAATAAAGAGAAAATATTATTTTGTTACTAAGGATTAAGGAAAGCATATCTATGTATTCCTCAGAAGGTTATTTATATAATTCAATTGAAGATAATTTCTAGAAAAAATGTAGGATATTAAATTTAAAGATTATATTCTTTTAACTATTTTATTTTTTAATCATAAACTATCTTAGAGGAGGATATCTTTATGGCTAAAAAAATAGTTATTGATGCTGGTCATGGTGGTGAAGATCCTGGA
>CANSWQ010000010.1 GCA_947650775.1 uncultured Mycoplasmatota bacterium | reverse complement strand
CAGGCTTAAGTGCAGGAACAACATATACAATCAAAGTATATGTAAAAGATGCAGCAGGAAATCAAAGTGATACAACAGCAAAAAATGTAACTACAAATAAACCAACAGGAAGTGAAACGATACTTGGAAATATAACAGTAAAAACAGGAACACCAAACTTTGCTAATGTAGCAACAACAAACGAGGGTGTATATAAAGTAAGTGATGGAATGTATGGCGGTTATAGTTACTATTGGCGTGGGTCTGTAACCGACAACTATGTTAAGTTTGCTGAGAAATGCTGGAGAATGGTAAGAATTAATGGCGATGGTTCAATAAGATTAATCTATGATGGACCAACATGTCATGCAAATGGAACGAACACAGCAGAGAGTATAGCAGTAACGGCTCAAAATTATAATGGAAAATTTGAACGTAGTGAATATGTAGGATATACATATACAATGGGAGTTCAAAGAACAACAAGTGGAAGTCCATCAAATTTAAAAACACAAAATGAAATATGGTATAATAGAAATATAGAAAATAATACAATTTACTCATCAAAGATAGCAGCTGGAAAGTATTGTAATGATAGAAATGCGGCATCAGGATATAGTTGGAGTTCGCAATCAAGTACATTTTATTATGCTGGGTATGATAGAAATGCATTAAGTGCAACTCCAATATTAAGTTGTCCATCGGGAGATGTGTATACATTAAAGATAGGAGCAATAACGGCAGATGAAACAGTAATGGCGGGCGCTAAATGGGGAAAGGAAAATGGCACATATTACTTATATAACGGACAAGAATATTGGTCCATGTCACCACATTACTTTCAAGCGGGTAGTAGTGGTGCTAATGTTATCGTAGTGTATAAAAAAGGACAACTCAGCTGGACCACTACACAAAATTCCGCTCCTGGTGTGCGTCCGGTAATAAATTTACGTTCTGATGTAACATTTAGCGGTGGTAATGGAACCCAATCTAATCCATATGTTGTGGCTTAAAATATAAAGAGGTTTTGGTATGAATAAGTTTAAAATAGAGAAAAAAGAAGAATATATCTTTCGTAACATAAGATTTAGTAAAGAATTATTTAATGAAATAAATAAAGCAAGAGGTAAGAATAGTTTTACTAAATTTGTAATAGAGGCTATTAAATATGCAATAGAAAATATGGAAGATTAAATCTTCTTTTTTATTGCTTTAGTTGATAAATATACAACGATTATAATATCGATTATTTCGGCGATAACTAAAGAATACATACCAATATGACATAATGATAAGATAGTCATAAATATTAATTTAGCTAGGATAGCTATTAAAGTGATATACATACAAGTTTTAGATTTGTTAATAGCTTGTAATACGCTCATTAAAGGGCCTTCTAAATAAAATAAAACAAAGAAAGGAGCTAATAATCTGATATAGTTAGAACCATCCGTGGTGTTGTAAAGAGTTAGTAAAAGTTTGTCTCTAAAAATATAAATACTGCTTGAAAATATAAGACCAACTATAAATGAGAGAATTAATGCTTGTTTTAGTCTTCTTTTAACCATTTTCATGTTATTATTAGAATAAAACTTGGATATTTCAGGTAAGAGTGATGATGATATAGCTTGAATAAAAAATGAAGGCATTGAAAGTAAAGCAATAGAATAAGCATTATAAGCACCATATTCATTTAAGATATAATTCATAGAATAGCCACTATATAATAAAACATTAGTTAATATTATGGGTTCGAAAAAGAAACCAATATTACCAATTAATCTAGAAGATACTGTGGGAATAGAAATATTTAAGATATTCTTTGTTGTAGATAAATTTGGTTTTAAATCATTTTTAGTTATATTAACTTTTTTAGGAATGAAAACTAAAAATGTTAAAATAGAAGCGATCTCGGTAGCGATACTAATTAAAATGAATCCTATAACTGATTCGGTAATACCTTTATTAACTAAAGAGGGAATGAATAAATATATTAAAATTATTCTGATTATTTGTTCTATAATATTTGATATAGTATTAGGTATCATATTTTGCTTACCAAAGAAATAACCTTTTAAAATACTAGATAGAGATACAAAAGGAAATGTTAATGCCATAGACATTATAAGAATACTAGCTCTTTGGTCATGTAAGACACTAGCAATTAAATCTTTAGTAAAATAAATAATACTGATAGTTAGTATGTTTAAAAATATTGTTATAATTGTGGCGTTAGCTAGTATTTTAATACTTCTTTCTTTGTTTTCACTTATTAATTTAGATATTACAATTGGAAGAGATAAAGTAGCTATTGTAAGAAGAAGAGAATATGTTGGAGTTACTAAAGCATATAAACTTATAGCTTCTGTACCTACCATTCTGGTATATATTATTCTAATGAAGAAACCTAAAACTTTAGTTATTAAACCACCTAGCATTAAAATAAATGTAGCTGTTAAAAATTTATTTTTATTCATAACTACTCCTTTAATCGTTATTAATTATATATGATAAATAAGCAGTAAATATTTAAGAATTACATGTTATTTTGGCTTTTAATAATTAGAAAAATAGTATATAATTATATATGTGATGTTTTCTTAGTAATTAGGAGTTGATAGTATGAATGATGATATTAAATTTAAAACTTTACCAGAATTATATAAAAGAATTTTACCAGCTTTAAAAAGTAAGAAAAAAGAATTAAAACGTAAAGGTTTAACTTATATTCATGAAGAAGATATATGGAATTTTTTAAAAGAATTTAAATGGACTGGTTCTAGAAATTTAGATTTAGGGATGATTGTTAATGATATATTTGATATTAATGAAAATCAATTAAATGAATATGTAAAAGAAGAGATTATGAAACATCATAGACAAATTAATAATGAAGATATGTAATATTACTATTAATTAATAGAGGGATATAAATGGAAATTAAAGAAGAAATTATAACTTTTCAAGAGTTATATGAAAAAATTAAATTAAATATACAAGATACAGAAGAATTGTTAAAAATTAAAGAAGCTTATAATTTTGCTTTAGAACATCATAAAGGAATGAAAAGACTTACAGGTGAAGATTTTATTAATCATCCTTTATGTGTTACTAATATTGTAAATGATTTAAATGTAGATGCGATTACTATTGAAGCAGCTTTACTTCATGAAGTATTAGATAATGGAGAAGCTAGTGTTAGTGAGTTAGAAGAAAAGTTTGGGGAGACTGTTGCAACTATCGTAGAATCTGTTACTAAAATAAACAAACTAGAACTTACTGATGATAGTGAATCTAGCGCTATATATTTAAGAAAGGTTTTAGTAGGACTTGCAACAGATGTAAGAGTTTTATTTATTAAACTGGCGGATAGACTTCATAATATGCGAACTAATTATGCGATTAATCCGAAAAAACAAAAACAAAAGGCTTATGAAACTCAAGCAGTATTGATACCTATTGCGCATCGTTTAGGCATAAATTCAATTAAAAGTGAACTTGAAGATTTATGTCTTTATTATACTAAACCTGATGTTTATCAAGATATTTTAGATAAGCTTAATGATACCAGAGAAGAACTTAATGATTCTTTAAATGAAATGAAGGAAAGTATATCAAATATTTTAACTGAACAAGGATTAAAGTTTAAAATAAAGGGGCGAGTTAAGAGTGTTTATTCACTTTATAATAAACTTGCTGGTGGTAAGAAATGGAATGAAATATATGATGTTTTAGCTCTTCGAGTTATTTTAGAAGAGGTAAGTGATTGCTATATGGCTGTTGGGTTAGTACACTCTAAATATAGACCAATACCCAAAAGATTTAAAGATTATATAGCAATGCCTAAAGCAAATATGTATCAAAGTTTACATACAACTGTTTTTGGAGTTGATGGATATTTATTTGAAGTTCAATTTAGAACTTATGAAATGGATGAATTTGCTGAAAAAGGTATGGCTTCTCATTGGTCTTATAAAGAACATGGAACGAAAAAAGTCCAAAATATTATGGAACAAAAACTGGAGATGTTTCGTAATTTAATTGAAACAAGTGAAGAACTTGATGATAATGATTTTGAAGCTTCAGTAAATAGTGATATGCTAGCAGAAATGATATATGTTTTTACGCCTAAGGGAGATGTAATTGAACTTCCAAGAGGAGCTACACCTATTGATTTTGCTTATCGTATTCATTCAGATATTGGTGATAAAATGGTTGGGGCAATTGTCAATGATGCTATTGTGCCATTAAATCATGAACTTGATAATAATGATATTGTAAGAATTAAAACAAGTAGTAGTGGAACACCTAATAAAGATTGGTTATTATTTGTTAAAACTAGTCAGGCTAAAAATAAAATTAAATCTTATTTTAGTAAACAAGAACGTACTTTGATGATAGAAAAAGGCAAAGATATTTTAGAAAAAGAACTTCGGAAGAGAAAGTTATCATTTAATGAAGTTATGAGTGATGAAAATATTAAGAAAATTCTTAATGATTTAAAACTTACTGATTTAGATGAAATATATTTATCAATTGGAACTCTTCGTTTTACAGCAGGCTATATAATAAGTTTAACAACTGATACCAAAGAAAGCTTAGAAGATGCTTTAATTGAAAAGGTAAGTAGAACTTCTTTGAGTGAAAAAAATTATAAAAATGATATAATTGTCGCAGGTATTGGAGATTTATTAGTTCATATTGCTAAATGTTGTAAACCAGTTAAGGGTGATGAAATAGTAGGCTTTATTACTAAAGGCCAAGGAATAACTGTTCATAAAAAGAATTGTTCAAATATTAAACAAAATGAAGAACGAATGATAGATGTTTCCTGGAATGAGGCAAGTGACGCAACTTATCTTGCTGATTTAATAATTGAAACTGATCACTCTAAAAATTATTTAACAGATATTATAGCAGTTTTTACAAAAAGAAATATTTATGTGGATGCTTTTAAAACTAAAGAATATGATAATAGTTTTGTTTATGAAGTTACTTTAAAAGTTAAACAAAAAGATGACATAGATAAAATTATTTTTGATTTAGAAATGAATTCATATGTAATAGGTGTAAGGAGAAATAAATAATGAGAGTAGTAATACAAAGAAGTAAAGATAGTTATGTTAGTGTTGATGGAAAAAACACAGGTAGTATTAATTCTGGTATGGTTATTCTTGTAGGTTTTACACCAGGAGATAATGAGAGTGTTATTGATAAAATGATTAATAAAATATTAAAACTTCGTATATTTGATGATTTAAATGGAGTTATGAATTTAGATATAACCCAAGTTAATGGCGAAATACTTTCAATTAGTCAATTTACTTTATATGCTAATACTAAAAAAGGTAATAGACCTTCATATATAGAAGCTCTAAATGGAGAAGAAGCAATAAAATTATATGAGTTATTTAATAAGAAATTAAATGAATATGTTCATGTTGAAACAGGTATATTTGGGGCAGATATGGACGTACATATAAGAAATGATGGACCTGTTACAATTATGATGGAGATTAATAATGAATAAAGATGAGTTTTTAATCAAATTACAAGAATATGGTAGTAAAAAACATAATGATGAAAATTATTATCTAGAAGTTGCAACAGATTTTGCTAAAAAGTATATTGAATTTTTTAGTGAAAAAAAATTAACTTCTTTAGCTAATTTTAATGCTTTTATATCATTTTCGCGTCTATCAAATAATGATTTTAAAGTAGATAAAGATGTTAGTGAATTGTTTTTTGATGATAGAAAAATATTTTATTATATTGGTAAACCGTGTCTAGAAATTGATTTGAAAATGCAGGTGTTAAATTATTGGGTGGATGATGAAAAATATCACTTTAATATTTTAATCGATTTGTTAGAATATATCATTTCTTTAAATGATGAAATGAAAAAGGAAATTATGGAAGAATTAGAAGAGTTTCAAGAGTATTTATTGTTTTTAAACTACTTTTATAATTGTGTATTATTTTTACTAGAGGAAATGGCTGTAACTAAAGTAGATATTGCTAGAATTGGACTTTTTAAAAATGCTTACTTTGATATTTTAAATTTTGTTCCAATTAATATTGAAACTTTAAAAAGATAGTGATTTTATGTTCGGATTTTTTGATAAAATATTAAGAGTCTAACTTAAATAGCTTGACTTAAACTATTCTTTGTAATATTATATTATTATAGTATTTTTCTAGAGAAGACCGAGTATGTTTTGGTTTTATTTTAAAGAGAGGGCTAGATAGCTGGAAAGGCCTAAAATATAAAAAACAGAAAGACAGCTTCTATTACTAGAAAACGCAAGGTTTTGCGATAAAAAAATAAGACTAACTTAGTGAAGTAAGGTGGCACCACGTAGTTTTTACGTCCTTATAGAAACTAAGTTTTTTTGTTTAATGGAGGAGAAAAAATGGAAATATTATTAGGGAAAAAATCGAGAATTTATAATTATATGGAAAATGTCTTTAAGACAGTTAGTAGTTATTATAATTATGAGTTTATTAAAATTTCAAAATCTGATAAGGATAGTGATTTAGAAACTAGAATAACAAAGTATTATCTAGATAATATTAATAATGGTTTTAAGAAATATTGTTATTTAGATATGGAAAATCCTAAAGGAAATAGTTTTAGCTTTTTAACACTAAATAATGATACTATTTATCAAGATGCGGAAATTATAAGTATGAATTATCGTATTTTAGAAGAATTAAAATTAGAAGATATTATTGTACATATTAAAGCGGAAGCTAGTTATGACTTAAAAAAATTACAAGAATATTTAGAACAATTAGATATTGACTATGAAATTAGTGATGATATAGAACTTGATAGTAATACTTTAATGGCTTTTGAAATTGTTATGGAAATAAAAGATAATAATGTTATTCTTGCTAAAGGATATAAAAGTATAGATGATGTTAAAACTGTTTTATGTCAAAATTATTTAGATAGTATTTTACCAGTTTTAAGTGTTATATATGAAGATTATAATCTTGATACGCTTACACAAGTTTTAATTGTCGCTGAGGCAGAAGAAGAAAGAATCGTTGAAATGAAGCTTGCTCAAGATTTACGTTGGTGTGAGATAAAGGTAGATATTGATACAAGTAATAAAACAAAAGATAAACAAATGGATAATAATGATTGTAATTTTATAATTGATATAGATAAAAGTAATTTAAGTAAAGGATTAATTAAAGTGGTTGATAATATAACTCATGAAGAAACTTTAGTTGATGAAAATGAAATTATTGATTATATTGTAAGTAATATATAGGAGGAATAATAATGCGAGTTTTAATAAGTGAATTAAAAGAAAATGAATTAAGTAAAATAAGTGGTTTTATTGAAACGATTAGAGATACTAAATATATGATATTTATCATGTTAAAAGATAGAACTGGTAAAATTCAAGTATCAATTGAAAAAAGTAGTAATCCGGAACTTGTTAAACAACTTGAGGGTGTGCTTGCTAATAGTGTAGTATCATTTACAGGTAAAATGGTATTAAGTGAATATGTTAAACAAGGTGGTAAAGAGTTTTTGCCTGATAGTTTAGAAATATTAAGTACGGCAGAAGCGCTTCCAATTGATGATACTGCCTCAATTGACACTAGAATGGATTATAGATGGCTTGATCTTAGAAGTGAAAAAAATAACTTAATGTTAAAAGTGCAATCTGCTTTTGTAGCAGGTATGCGCGGGTATTTATTAGATAATGATTTTACAGAAATACATACACCTAAAATAATTGCGACAGCATCAGAATCTGGTTCAGAAGTATTTGAAGTTAAATATTTTGATCGAAAAGCTTATTTAGCTCAAAGTCCCCAATTTTATAAACAAATGGCAATGGCTAGTGGTATTGAAAGAATGTTTGAAATTGCTCCAGCTTTTAGAGCAGAAAACTCTAATACTAATAGACATGCAACAGAGTTTACTTCTTTTGATTTAGAGTTTAGTTACATTGAGAGCTTTCAAGATGTAATGGATATGGAAGAAAATGTTTTAATCGCAGGGCTTAGTCATGTAAAAGAATTATATGGGGAGAAAATTAAAGAATTATTTGGTATAGATGTTGTAATTCCTACTAAACCGTTTCCGAGAATTAAACTAGATGATTTGTATCAAAGTTTAAAAAAAAGATATAATTATCAAATACCAGAACATGATATTGGCGATATGAATGCTGAAGCGGAAAAACTTACTAGTAGATATGCTTTAGAAGAATATGGTCATGAATTTATATTTATTACAGATTTTAAAAAGACTAAAAGAGCTTTTTATCATATGAGAGAAAATGATATTCCACAAGGTTATGATTTAATCTGGCGTGGAACAGAAATTACAACCGGAGCTCAAAGAGAACATAGATATGAAATATTAAAAAGACAAGCTTTAGAAAAAGGTTTGGGAAGTGATGTAGAATTTTATTTAGAATTCTTTAAATATGGTTGCCCACCACATGGTGGTTTTGCAATAGGTATAGATAGACTTACAATGTTGCTATTAGGCTTACCAAGTTTAAAAGAAGAGATGTTCTTATTTAGAGGTCCATCTAGATTAACACCATAAAAGTGAAGGAGGGGTACAAATGGCTTTGGATGATTATTTAGATGAAAAAGAAAACTTATATGCCATATTAACTAGAGATGTAATACTAACTGAAAATGCGGATGCTTATTTAAAAAATATAATTAGTTCTTATGGTGAGATTTTATTTAATACTATTTTTTGTTTATATATAGATGAATTAGAAAAGAATGTTTTAGATAAAGAAACAGATTTAATTATTAATAAAGTACAACTTATTATAGCTAATAAAAAAATAGATGTTGTAATGAAAAAATGGCAGACTCACGTAAATAGTATAAAAAGTAGATATGGTAAACGTTATCTTTTAGCAAGAAATAGATTTAGCTGTTATTTATCAGTGATCTGTATGGGGCATGATTCAAATTTAGAGTATCAAAATTTTATAAATGATATAGTTAAAATACTAAATATAACTCCTAAGAATCAATTATGGGGTTATCGTGCTAGAATTAGAAGGGTTTTTAATAAAATGCAAAGAAAGGGAAATAAATAATGGATTTAAAAGATTTATTTAGAAGTATTAAAGAAATAGAGAATAAAGAGGTAACAATACAAGGGTGGATTAGAAATCATCGTGATCAAAAGACTTTTGGCTTTATTGATTTTTCTGATGGAACTTGTGTAGAGCATTTACAAGTGGTTTATGATGAGACTTTGAACAATTTTAGTGATATTCAAAAATTACTTGTTGGATGTGCAATAGAAGTAAAAGGAATAATTGTAAAATCTAGTGGTAATCAAGATTATGAAATGAAAGCAATAGAAATTAAGGTTTTAGGAAAAAGTCCAGAAGATTATCCGATTCAACCTAAAAGACATACAAGAGAGTTTTTAAGAGAACAGGCATATCTTAGACCAAGAACAAATTTATTTCAAGCTGTATTTAGAATTAGAAGTGTAGCAGCAGCAGCTATACATGAGTATTTTCAAAGTCATAATTATGTTTATGTGCATACTCCTTTGATAACGACTACTGATTGTGAAGGCTCAGATCAAATGTTTAAATTAACAACTCTAGATTTTAATAATATACCTATCGTGGATGGCAAGGCTGATATGACAAAAGATTTATTTGGTAAAACTTCTTATATTACTGGTTCTGGCCAACTTCATGGGGAAGCTTTTGCCCTTGCTTTTAAAAAGATTTATACTTTTGGCCCAACTTTTAGAACGGAAAACTCCAATACAAAAACTCATGCTAATGAATTTTGGATGATTGAACCAGAAATAGCATTTTGTGATTTAGAAGAACTTATGAATATCGAAGAAGAAATGCTTAAGTATATAGTAAAAGCGGTACTTGATAAATGTAGTGGAGAAATAGATTTTTGTAGTCAATTTGTAGAAAAAGGTTTAAAAGATAAACTTACAAAACTTATAGATTCAGAATTTGTTAGAATTACCCATCGAGATGTCGTTGATATATTAAAAAAAGCCGATGTAAAATGGGAATTTGAACCAGATTATATGGAAGATATTGCTAAAGAACATGAAAGATATATTACAGAATACTTTAATGGTCCAGTATTTATTACAAATTGGCCTAAAGATATTAAAGCTTGGTATATGAAAGAAAATAGTGATGGTAAAACCGTGGCTGCAGTAGATCTTGAAGTTCCTGGCGCAGGTGAGCTTATGGGTGGAAGTCAAAGAGAAGAAGATTATGATACTATAATTAAAAGAGCTAAATCAATGGGCGTAGATTTATCAGTAGTTGATTGGTATTTAAATTTAAGAAAATACGGCGGATGCATTCATTCTGGATTTGGAATGGGCTTTGAAAGATTAATAATGTATCTTACAGGCGTAGATAATATTCGTGATGTAATACCATTTCCTAGAACACCAGGTAACTGCGAATATTAATTAGGAGGCTTTTAATGAGTAAATTTACTAAAGAAATGGTCGATAGTTATGCCAATAAATTGTTATTTAATTTAACAGAAGAAGAAAATCAAATGGTTTTAGATGAATTTGAAGTTATTGATAAAACTATTGACTTAATTAATAAAATTGATGGTATAGATAAATTAGAACCTATGACTCACGCATTAGATGATTTTGCAGTAGATTTAAGAGATGATATATCTGAGGAATCTATTGAATTAAAGGATGCTCTTGGAAATGCTGGAGCAGTTGAGGGTAGAGAAATAGAAGTACCAAAGGTGGTGGAATAAGTGATAGATAAAAGTATATTAGAAATTCATGAAGCTTTAAAAGATGGTACTATAACAAGCGAAGAACTAGTAGGTGAATCTTTAAATAAGTCAAAAGAAATACAAGAAAAATATAATGCTTTTGTAACTATTATTGATGATGCTAAAGGAACTGGTATAACAGAGAGTTTAATATCAGGTATTCCATTTGGGGTAAAAGATAATTTTTCGACAAAAGATATTTTAACTACTGGCTCATCTAATACTTTAAATAATTATGTACCAATATTTAATGCAACCGCTGTAGAAAAACTATTAGATGCTGGTGCTGTAATTACTAATAAAACGGTTTTAGATGAATTCGGTTTAGGCGGAACTGGGACAACAGGCCATACTGGCATAGTAAAAAACCCTTGGGATAGAACTAGAATGTGTGCAGGCTCAAGTTCCGGTTCTGCTTGTGCAGTTGCAGCTGGTGTTTATCCTTTTGCGCTTGGAAGTGATACAGGAGATTCAGTTCGTAAACCGGCAGCTTACTGTGGAATAGTTGGTTATAAACCTACTTATGGAATGATTAGTCGTTTTGGCCTTTTTCCTTTTGCATCAAGTTTAGATCATGTTGGAGTATTAACTAGAAATGTAGAGGATGCCGCGATTGTGACTGATATTATGAAAGGTAAAGATTCTCATGATATGACAACATGGGATTCAAGTAACATACATTTAAAAGAAGCTTTAACTAGAGATGTTAAAGGTAAAACGTTATTTTATATTAAAGAACTATGTGATATAAATAATTATGATAATCCTAGTAAAGAATTAGTGGAACATCTTGATAATTTTCATAAAACTTTAGGCTTATGTAAAGAATTAGGTATCGAAGTATTTGAAGAAAGTATTGACCAAAAAATATTGAATGCGATTGGTTCAGTTTATGTAGTAATTTCTTGTGCGGAAGCTACAAGTAATCTTTCTAATTTAACAGGCATTATTTATGGGCCTAGAAGTGATAAAAAGAATATTAATGAGATGATGATAGATTATCGTACTAAAGGTTTTTCGCCACTAATTAAAAGACGTCTAGTTATTGGTTCTTATGTTTTACAAAAAGAAAATCAAGAAAAATATTTTAAAAATGCCCAAAAACTTAGAAGAATGATAGTAAATATTATGAAAGAATTCTATAAAGCTTATGATGGATTAATTTTACCAGTTAGTTGTGGCCCTGCTAAATTATTAGATGGGTCAATTGATAAGGTTAGTAGAGAGGCAATGGCTTTAGAGGATCATTTACAAATTGGAAACTTTGGTGGTTTTCCATCTATTACGATTCCAAATGGTTTTGTAGATAATTTACCAGTTGGTGTTAATATAACTGGAAATTGTTATGATGATGAAAATATTTTAAACCTTGCTTATGCTTTAGAATCAAAAATGCCATATAAAAATCAAATAGCTAAGGAGGTAAACTAATGAAAAAACAAATCGCTGTTATAGGACTAGAAATGCACTGCGAAATGAAGAGTAACTCTAAAGTGTTTTCAAGTGCCGCTAATTCTTATAATGAGACTCCTAATAGTAATATTCAACTTTTAGATATGGCTTTTCCGGGTACTTTACCAGTAGTAAATAAAAAATGTGTTAAAGATGCTTTAAAGGTAAGTTTAGTTCTTAACTGCTCACAACCAGAATATATGTATTTTGATCGTAAAAATTATTATTATCCGGATTTACCTAAGGGATATCAAATTACCCAAATGGATAGTCCAGTTGGTATTAATGGTAAAATAGAAATAGAAGTTAATGATAAATTAATTCCGGTTTTAATTCATGATGTGCATTTGGAAGAAGATACGGCTAGTTTAGATCATTATTTTGATACTTCGACAATTGATTATAATAGATGTGGAGTGCCACTTTTAGAGCTTGTTACAGAACCTTGTTTACATTCAGCTGAAGAAGCGGTAGCGTTTATTAATCATATGATTCAAATATATCGCTATATGGATGTGAGTGATGCGGATACCAAAAGAGGTCAAGTTCGTTGTGATGTTAATGTTTCGATAATGGATGAAGATGCCAAAGAATTTGGTACTCGTGTTGAAGTTAAAAATGTTAATTCTATAAGCGGAGTTCAAGATGTAATAAATTATGAGATTAAAAGACAAACGGAATTAAAAGAACAAGGGAGATATTCTGAGGTCGAACAAGAAACTAGACGTTGGAATGAAGAGACTACGAGTACTATTCGTATGCGTAGTAAAGTTGATGCGATAGATTATAAGTATTTTGTCGAACCAAATATTCCTAAATATAGAATAACTAAAGACTGGTTAAACGAGATTAAAAATGAAATTCCTAAACTTCATTTAGAAAGAAAATATAATTACATAGAAAATCTTGGTTTAAGTAATTATGATGCGGGAGTATTAGTTAAAAATAAAGATATCTCTGATTATTTTGAAGAATGTATTAAAATAGGAATTGATGCTAAGACGGCTAGTAATTGGATAACTACTAGTATAATGGGATATTTAAATAATGAAGAGATAGAAATTAAAGATTTTTATATTAGTCCTAAACGTTTAAAAGATTTAATAGATGCTATAAA
>CANSWQ010000009.1 GCA_947650775.1 uncultured Mycoplasmatota bacterium | reverse complement strand
ATTTCTTTTTTACATTTTTATGTTATAATTGATACATAATAGTAATGATAGGGAGTGTAAAGATATGAAAAAATTAACTATAATCTTAAGTGTGATTGGATTATTACTGGCAGTATTGCCAATGAATGCGAGTGCGGCAGATATGAAACAGGTCTATAATAGTACTGTGAGATATTATGGAACATTATCTGTTATGGAAACTGAGGGATGGGAAGATAGACCTGATGGTGGTAAATATATTACTCAAGTTGCTTATGTTACAGAAACTGTAGGTGGATATGTTTATTTAGATTTACTAGAAACTACTAATACTAAAATTGATAAAATTTTACCTAGTGCAAGTTTTGAATTAGTAAAAGATGAAGCTATAGAAAATGGAAGAAGAGTTTTATTTAAAGCTAAAGGTAATATAAGTGGTAAAACTGAGGTGTTTACACTTACTGCTGATATTGTTGACCCTTCTTTAAAAGAATGTAAAATTACTTATAGTCCTTTAGGAGTAGGTTGTATTACTTTAGAAGATAAATCTGGTAATACATTATATTTAGATAAAAATGGTAATTCTGTATCTAAAGAAAAGTATGAAGAAGTTTGTGAAGGTACTGTAATCCCTGATACTCCTAATACTGGTAATCCAATTCCTTATATTGCTGTAGGTGGTGGCTTATTAGCTATCGCTGGCGTATATTTTTATAGTAAAAAATCTAACAAAATGTACAAAATTTAGTAATAATATTAAATCTCTATAAAAAGTAGAGATTTTTTATTTGAACTATTTAGGGTTTTATGTTAATATTAGAAAAAGAAGGAGAGATGTTTTGTGCGTGAATTTACAGAACAAGAGTTGGTTAGAAGAGAAAAACTCTCTAAACTTATAGATTTAGGAATAGATCCATTTGGTCATAAGTATGATGTAAGTGGTTTTTCGAGTGAAATAAAGGAAAAATACGCAGCTAAAACACATGAAGAATTAGAAGAATTAAATATAGAAGTTAGTGTTGCTGGTAGAATCATGTTTATTAGAAAAATGGGTAAAGCTAGTTTCTTTTCTATAAAAGATAAATTAGGTAATATTCAAGTTTATATTTCTATTAATGATATTGGGGAAGAAGCTTATACTTTATTTAAGTCTGCGGATATTGGGGATATCGTTGGTGTTCGGGGAAAACTTATGAAAACTGGTACAGGCGAGATTACAATTAAATGTTTAGAATATACACATTTAGTTAAAGCTTTAAAACCATTACCAGAAAAGTTTCATGGTTTAAGTGATGTTGAAGAACGTTATAGAAGACGTTATGTTGATTTAATAATGAATGATGAAGCTCGTAAAATAGCTTTTGCAAGACCAAAAATAATTCGTTCAATTCAAAAATATTTGGATAATTTAGGTTATGTGGAAGTTGAAACACCTATCTTAGGTTCTATTTTAGGGGGAGCAGCAGCACGTCCATTTATTACGCATCATAATGCACAAGATATTGATATGTATCTTAGAATTGCAACAGAACTTAATTTGAAAAGACTTTTAGTAGGTGGAATGGATGCTGTTTATGAAATAGGTCGAATATTTAGAAATGAAGGTATGGATAAAAAACATAATCCAGAATTTACAACTATTGAACTTTATAAAGCATTTTCAGATTTAGAAGGTATGATGGATATCGCTGAGGGAATTATGAGTACTTGCCAAATGGAAGTTAATGGTACATATGAACTTGATTATTTAGGTCATCATATTAGTTTAGCGCCTGGTTTTAGAAGAGCTCATATGGTAGATTTAATTAAAGAAAAAACGGGAGTTGATTTCTTTAAGGTTACAAGTACTGAGGAAGCTAAAAAAATAGCTTTAGAACATAAAGTTCCAATTGAAGAACATTTTCTTTATGGTCATATTGTAAATGCTTTTTTTGAAGAGTTTGTAGAAGATACAATTGTAGATCCAACTTTTGTGTATGGTCATCCAGTAGAGATTAGTCCACTAGCTAAAAAAGATCCTAAAGATCCTAGATTTACCGAGAGATTTGAATTATTTGTCTTAGGATGTGAATATGCGAATGCTTTTACAGAACTAAATGACCCAATTGATCAATATCAAAGATTTGAAAGTCAATTAAAAGAAAGAGACCTTGGTAATGATGAAGCAAATGATATGGATATTGATTTCGTAGAAGCTTTGGAATATGGTATGCCTCCAGCTGGGGGAATGGGTATGGGAATTGATAGAATGATTATGTTATTTACAGGAAGCGAAACTATTCGTGAAGTTATTTTGTTCCCAACTATGAAACCAAGAGATTAAATATTAAAGATGATTATTTTTTAGATAATTGTCTTTTTTTGTTTTTTTAATAATTATTTAGGGATTTTTTGTAATTATTTCACGATATTTTCATAAAAAAAGTGTGTTTTTTGCTTTTTTTTTAAAATGTTTTGGGTTATAATTCTGATAGGAGGAGAATTAATATGAAAAAAGAAGAAAAAAATTATGGTTTATTAAAAGTAATTTTATTATTTGTCGTAGTGGCTATTTTGCTATCTTGGTTAATTCCTTATGGACAACTAACTGGAACAGATTTTATGTCTGAGGGAGCTTTAGCTAGAATAGGCTTAAATAATTTATCAGAATTTATTTATTATGCTTTTCAATTTGCATTAGATAAAATAGTTATTTTGCTTATAATAGCTGGTTTCTATGGCGTTTTAGTTAAAACTAAAGCATATGATAATATTACTTCAAGTATTGCTAAGAAATTTAGTAATAAAAAACTTGCTGTTGTAATGATTTCTGTTGTTATAGCAGTGATGGCTAGTGTGTTAACTCAAACATTTGCTATTCTTATCTTTGTGCCATTTATAATTTCTATTATGAATAAAATGAAACTTGATAAGATGACAATAATGGCGACAGTATTTGGATCTATGCTAGTAGGTTCAATAGGTGCTACTTATGGTACAGAAGGGTTAATGCTTGTAGCTAAAGGAAATTATTTTACAGCAGAAGGGTTTGATCCAAATAATACAGTCTTAATTAGAGCAGGTATTCTTCTTATTGGGTTAGTTTTATTTAATTTCTTTACTATTTCTCATATGAGTAAAAAAGATAAAGATAAAGAAAGTATTGAAATGATTCCAATAGTAGAAGTTGATGATAAGAAAAAGAGTAAAGCACCAATTATTATAATTGGAATCTTATTATTAATTATTGTTATTTTAGGATTTTTAAAATGGAATTTACTTAATGTTACAATTTTTGATAAATTTCATAAATTAATAACTGAAGATATTAAAATAGGACAAGACTTTTATATTTTCCAAAGTATATTAGGTACTAGATTTGAAGCGTTTGGTAATTGGGATATATTTACTATAGCATCAATATTATTTGTTTTGACAATTATTATTGGGTTATGCTATCGCTTTAAATTTAATGAATTTATAGATAGTTATATGGATGGTTGTAAAAAAGTTATTAAACCTTGTATCTTTTTAATGGGTGCTTACTTAGTTATGGCTGTTGTTTATATGAGTCCATATTTACCTACAATATCACATAAGATTTGGGGCTTAGCAGATGGCTTTAATATAGCTACTTCAAGTTTGACAATAATATTAAATAATATTTTCTGTCCAAATTTAGATTTTATAGGTTTTTCTGGTATTCTTGGTTATTTAGCAAGTGAATATCCAACTTATATGAATGCTTTATATGTCATGATTAGTTCGTTAACAGGTTTAGTTATGGTTTTTGCACCAACTAGTTTAATGCTTGTAGTAGGTTTATCTTCTTTAGATGTAAAATATAAAGATTGGTTTAAATATATCTGGAAATTCTTACTAGGAATAAGTATTTGTTTGATTGTTATTTTCATACTAATGACAGTAATTTAAGAAGCTTTAGAAGCTTCTTTTTTGACTTCAAAAATTCCTTGAAAAAGGGTTGTATGTATGCTATAATCTTTGATAGAGGTTGGTGTATACTATGAAGAAATTTAAATTGGTTGTAGTTGCATTTTTGATGGTATTATTAGGAATGCCACATGTTTATGCAGAATGCGATGCAACAGAATCTAATAAGCTTAGTAGCTTAGCTAATAATGTTCAGGGTAGTCAAGAGGTTATAGAAAAAGAGGTTGATCCCGGTCAAGATTGGAATACACCGGATGGTTTGACAGATGAAGAGTATGAAAACTATGTTTATAAAATGAAGTTTTTTAGAATTCATATTAATAATATTACAGAAGATTTATATGTAGTAGTTACTAATAAAAATACTAAGAAATCTACAACTTATAATTATAGTGATACTTCTAATGGAAATATATCTTTTGATGAAGTTGTAAGTTCACAAATTGTTAATTATACAATTGATGTTTATGCTTCTAGTAAAACTAATTGTGGAAGTAAAAAGCTAAGAACTTTTTATATAACAACACCTAAGTATAATAGTCTTAGTGAATATTCAGTTTGTGAGGGAATAGAAGAATTTTATTTGTGTCATGAATATTTAAGTGTTGAAACTAATATAGAGAATTTTGAATCGTTAACTACACAATATCGTGAAGGTAAAATAAAAGCGGATGGTTCAATTAAAGAAGATGAAGAAAAAGATAAAGGCTTTTTAGGATTTTTAAGGGAACATAAAGGAACAGTAATTATGATAAGTGTATCAATAATTGCTATAGGGGGATTAGTAATTGTGATAATTGTGAAAAAGCAAAGGAGTAGAATAATATGAGAAATATATTAAAGAATGCTAGTTTGTTTATTGTTGCAATTGTTTTTACTTTTGGTTTTGCAATAAATGTTAAAGCTGATGAATGTGAAGGCCTTGATTATAATCATTGTAGAATAGGTGAACGTGGAGCGATTAAAATTAATAGCTCTAGTAATATAAAATTGAATACTTATACTTATAAGCAAAATGTTGCATTTACAAAATATTCAGGAGTGGGAGTAAATCCACAACCTAGTAGTATGTCTAAATTTCATGTTTATCAAGATAAGTATTCAGCTTTATTTTGTTTAGATGCGCATTTAGATGGTTATCCAGATTTATATGCTGAGAGATTCTTATTACATACGGGTGTGGGAATTGTTCAGATTTATGATGCAGCTATTATGAGTGTTTTAACTAATGGTGGTATTCCAGGAAATGCTTCAGATTATACTGATTATTGGGCTAGAAATATGGCAATTAGAGCACTTACTTATACTTTTGGCTTTTTTAACGGAAGTAATTTAAGCTATAAAAGTGCTTATTATGCTGGTTTGACAGTGGCTCATAATTGGAATGAATTTTATGCAGCTGATTTTAATGCATTGAATGAAGCTATTAAAGGCTTAAATATGGGAGCGAGAGTTAATCCAGAGGCAAAAAATGGGTATAATTTTACAGGTGATACTGTAAATAAAGCAGCTACTTATTATGTTAAAGCTTTAAATGATGCAGCTGAGTATGCAAGAAAACTTGCGAAAACTCCTAAAGTAGAAAATTTAAATGCGACTGCTGGAGAAGTAAAGAAAACTACTGTTTCAGCTGGTAATGTTTTTGTGGAAAAAGATGTTGTTCATACACTTAAATTAACTAATTTTTCAAAAGCTAATAAAAATAAATTTGTGATCGATGCGGATAATAATGGAATTAAGTTTGCAGAAGGAACACAATATGATGGTTTAACTTCTTATATTTCTAAAATTGAAATAAATGGTAATACTGTTTATGGTAATAAAGATGCTGTTGCAGGCATTTTAGGAAAAAATTTGGTTGAAATGGGAGTTATTCCAGAAAATCAAGAAGTTGAAATTAAAATTACTGCTCATTTTGAAGGATGGGAATCTTCAACTAATTCTTCTGTTGATGTATTAAAATGTGGCCAAGCTCCTATTAAATATGCAATTGCAGGAAGTTATGAATCAGGCTTAGAAAGTCATTTTGGTGATTATGTTGGAGTTGTTTGGTATTCAGATACTGCTAATTCTCAAAGATATATTGGAGTTGAGAAAAGACAAAATGGTCCAGTAGCTACTCCTTGGGAAAGTCCTAATGAAACATATTTAGTTGAAGCTTGTAGTTGTGATGATTTAATTGAAGCTTGTGTTGAAAGCAATAATATTAATAGTGATGAATGTACAGAACTTAAAGAGTCTAATTGTGGTGTATGTGCTTGGTTAGATGCTTCTTGTAAATTAGGTAATGAAGAGGATTGTGAAAAGTATACATTAGAGTGTGATTTAAGTTGTGATACTTATGTTGAAGAATTTGAGTGCTGTGATGAACGAGGAGATCTTATCGTTTCAACACTAGATGACCATGAAGTAAGTATTTTGGGACCAGGTAAAGATAATCCTGATGCCTCTAGTGTTAAAGCTTGTTTTGTAAGTAAAGTAGATCAATTAGCTGTAAACAATGGTGATGGAACATATAAAAATAATGCTAACATAGACGGCGTAAAAGATCAAAAAGATAATACTTATACTTTAGCAGATATGAAGTCAAATAGTTATTGTACTGTATCTTGTAAAGAAGATTATATTATGACAATGCCTACAGCAAAACTTGTTAATGCTGGTAGATACTTTACTTTTAAAGCTAAAGTAGAAGGCACAAAAGTGTGTTATACAAATACAATTGATAGAGAAAAATATAATAAAGATATTGTTGAAAAACAAAAGGCTATATATGAAGCTTATAATGGTTGGATAAGATATCAAACAGCTTTAGAATCAAACCCTCATGATTTACCTACTGTTACAACATGTGGTAGTTGTCATGCATGGTGTCATGGTTCAAGCTGCGATAGTGAGATAACTTATATACCAGGAGCTACTACTGATCAATTTTCTTATACTGCTTATTATCCAGAGTTTAGTGATGGAAAAAATGGTTCAGGACAAACTTTAAGATTAAATCCAACTACGGAATATGGTCCGGAAAGTGATACTACACAAACACATACAGAAGGTGATAGAGCTAATTGTACTACTACTTGTTCAGATGGTAAAGGTGGTACTACAACATGTCCTTGTTCTCATTCATGTAGTTATACTGTTGTTGATGAGGAGAGAGATGTTGGATATTTAATAAATCGTTTGACATATCTTAGAAATAAATATAAACAAGCATTAGATGATGCTATTGAAGATTACAATGAAACTATAAAAGAATTTAATCAATGTTCAAATTGGGATTCAGAAATTAATTATGATCCAGAAGTTTATTATGACTATTCTGAAGATGATTATATGAATATGTTAAATAATCATATTGGTGAGATGGAAAAAGATGTAAAAACATCTTCTATGCAAGAATGGTATTGTAATGGTACTACAACATTAAATAGTTTTAGCTTTGGTCAATTATCAGATCAAAATTATGAAAAATGTAATAATTCTAATACCTCATTTAAGAATCCGAAGATGCAATATATTATGTGTTCAAGTGGAAGTCGCCAATGTTATTTTGATCCAAGTTCTTATGTATCAGAGGCTTCATATAAGAAAGTTACTTCTGGTGTAACAGCTAATTATAGACCTGCAACATTGTTCTATAATGTTTATCCTACTGGTGAGATTACAACTGAAAAAGGTGATGATAATGTTGCTTTAGAAAATAAATTGCCAGTTGCTTTAAATAGAGAACGTGGAATTTATAAATATCAAGTTAAAATAGAAAACCTTGGAGAGTTCTATAATCAAGCTCCTAAAGATAATTTAGGTCGTTATGTTGGTGGTAGTACAGCTGTTGCTGATCCTGATGTTTTAGATTATAATTGTTCATATTTAGTTAATATTACAAAGACTACTGGTTGGGTTTGTGATTTTGATGATGATTGTGATGATGATTGTATCGTAAATTGTGTTGGACCAAATTGTGATGATTATTGTGATGGTACAAATTGTATTGCAGATTGCATTGGCATGGGATGTATTTATGATTCAGGAGCTGGTTCTTCAATATTTGAAAAAGTTGTATCATTAAATAATTTATTCCCAAATGGGACAAAGTCTTATAACTGGGATGTAACAAAGACAGGTAAAGCTTTAACTACGGTAACTGAAATAGAAGAAAAAGGAAATTCAATTTATGATGAGGAACCTATACTTAGTATAACTCTTAATCGTTCGAGTGCTATAGAGATACAGAAATATAATAAGAGCGTTATTGATGAGGGCGGTTATTCTAATAAAACTGTTTCTTGTGAAAATCGAAATGGTATTGAAGAAATAGTATGTTATAGTACATTCATTGATGATTTACTTTCTGGTGAATTTGGAGATGTAGTTAATAGTAATAGTTTAATAGCTGATGAGAGTTATCGTCATGGTGATAATTCAAATTACTTTAGTTTATGGCCAAATGCATATTCAGAAGAATATATGATTGGTCCAGCTTGGAAATAGTAGAGGAGGAAGAAATATATGCAAAGTTCATATTGGGGTTATTGGTTAGTCTTATTGGGTGTTGCAATCGTAGGACTTATGATATCTGTTAATGGTCTTACTACTACCTCTACACAAGATCATTATGCGACTAAAGAAATAGTTGAAGCTTCAATGTTAGAAGCTGTAGATTATGGTTATTATAGAGATTATAACGAAGTTAAAATGAATAAAGAAAAATTTATGGAAGTATTCACAAGAATGATGGCAGAGAATATGAGTTCTACTGATACTTATGAAATTAATTTCTATGAAATGTATGAAGCACCACCTAAAGTTAGTGTAGAAGTAAAGAGTCATAGTGGGACTAACTTTATTTCTCCATCTGACTATGATGTTACTACAAGGGTGGATGCTATAATACAAATTCATGCCATTGAAGTTGGCGAATAAAGGAGGATAAAATGGGAAATATTGTAACAACTTTTAAAAGATTCTTTTCAAATAAAAATACTGTTACTATTATTGGTGTGTTACTAGGACTTATTGTACTTTATATTGGTTATAATTATCGTGTTAAAACTGCAGTAAGTACAATAAATGTACCTGTAGCTAAAAAAGCTATATATGGTAGAACACCTATAACTAGTGATTTAATAACACAAACTGAGGTTTTATCTAGTATGGTTACTGATAAAAAAAGTACTATTATTAGAAGTAATGCTAATTTAATTAGTGCTAATGATCCTTTTTGTGTAGCAGTGAATACAAGTATACCAGCAGGAGGGTTCTTTCATACTGAACAAGTAGTTAAGTGTGCTTCGGTTAATGGTAATTATTTAAAAAATATGCCAGATAATCATAGTCCTGTTAGTATACCAGTTGATATTCATACAACTTATGGTAATTCAATGATGCCTGGTGATTATATTGATATTTATGCCAGAATGACTAGTAGTGATGGTAAACTTATATTTGCTAAGTTAGTTAGTAAATTAGAAATAATGGCTGTTGTTGATAATAAAGGACAAAATGTTTTCGGAGGAGCAACAGTTGGAACGCCAGCAGAATTACAATTTGCTTGTCCTAATGTTCAAGATGGTATTAATTTATTTATGCTTTTAACAAAAGCAATATTATTAGGGGAATCAAGAGTTGAATTGATACCTATGCCTGGTAATGCATCATATACTTCTACACCGGGGGAAACAAGAGTAGATAGTAATTATATGATGAATTTAATACTTTCATATACTGAAGAAGTACCTGATGAATCAGTACCTGAACAATAAAAAAGAATAAAGAATAAAGGAGGTGACATATTTTGAATGATGCAATATTTTCTCAAATTGATTTTGGGCCTTTAAAAGAATTTTTAGATATAGATGACATTACAGATATTTCCTATACTAATGGAGGTCAGTTATGGCTTAAATCTTTGTCTAAAGGTGTTTATAGGGTTGAAAGACCGGATATTAATAATGCTTTAATTGAAAAATTGGCATTTCAATGTTCAAACGTAATGGGAAAAACATTCAATATGGCACATCCTTTTTTAGACGCTGAAAGTACAGAATTACGTTTAAACTTTGTTCATGATTCAATAGCAACTAATGGAGTAGCACTGGTTATTCGTAAAACACCAGCGAAGATTCGTTTAAATAGAGATAAACTTTTAAATGAAGAGTATGTTAGTGCAGATTTACTTGACTTCTTACTTAATTGTGTTCAAGGTCATGCGAATATTATAGTTAGTGGAGAAACTGGTTCTGGTAAAACAGAGCTAGTTAAGTATCTTGCTAGTACAACAAAAGAAAATGAAAAGATTATTACAATTGAAGATACTTTGGAATTACACCTTGATAGAATCTTTCCACATCGTGATATTGTAGCAATGAAAACAAATAATATTGCTTCTTATTCAGAAGTATTGGTTACTTGTATGAGACAAAATCCAATATGGATATTATTATCCGAGGTTCGTAGTGCAGAAGCAGTTATGGCTGTTCGTAACTCGATATCATCAGGACACCATATAATTTCTACTATTCACTCTGATAAAGCAGCTTTGATACCAATGCGTATGTATAGTTTGATTGAATCAAATATAGATGTTGAACAATTTGTTACAACAATTCATAGATATGTGCAGATTGGTATTTATGTAAAGGGGTATATGAGTGAAAAATTAGGACGTTTCCAACGTGAAATTATGGAAATATGCGAGTTTTACGTTGATGATGAAAATAGACCTCAGGTTAATACAATTTTTCAAAAAACTTTGGACGGAAGATTTACATTAAATAATCCAACTAAATATTTGAGAAATTATTTAGCTATTCAAGGAGTTAAGTTAGAAGAAGATTTATTTCATTTAAAAAATAAACAACAAGATGAAATAGAAACTTTATAAAAGGAGGAAGTAGAATGGAGTTAGTTATTTGGTTTGTAATAGCTTTATTTGTAATCATTTATCGAAAGAATGATGGGACTGAATCTTTTTATAATTTTCTTAAATTACAATTTGAAAAAGTATATTCAAAATATGCTCCTTATAGTTTTCAAACAATTAGTGCGAAAATGAAAGATTTAAAACAAAACTATACGACTAAAGATTATATTTTACAAATAGTAATCTTAGGTGGTTTTGCTGGAGGGGTAGCATTCCTATATTTCTATAATTTCTTAATGGTTATAATTTATGGTGGTATAGCTGTAGCTTTTGTGCCATATCTAGCTTGGCTTAGAAGTAAAAGAATATATAGTGAATATATATTTGAACAAATTCAAGTTTATACTACTAACGTAATTATGGAATTTAATACAACTCAAAGTTTTGTTAAATCTTTAGAAGGGGTTAGAGATTCAGGAATACTTGAAGATCCAGTTTTGGAAGATTTAAAAGTAATGATTAATATGTCTTATCAAAATGGTACGATTGATGAATCTATTGAATACTTTAATGAAAAATACCCTTATTATATGGTTAAGAATATGCATCAATTATTCTTACAGATTACTAAAGAGGGTGCTAAAGATTCAGGTGAAGCACTTGAAAATATGAGTATGGATATAGATGCTTTAGTAGAGGGTGTATATAGAGATCAAATGGATCGTAAACAATTTCATACTAAGTTTATTACTTTCGCATGTGTATTATTTTTACTTGTTATGGTTATGCAAGTTTTACTTGGAAGAAAGAATTATATGTTACTTTTAGATTTATGGTATGCACATTTAGTTCTTCATGCGATTATAATTATTAATAGTTATTTTTTACTTAATGGCGAGAAATATTATAATGATAATGTGGGGGTAGAATAATGCAAATAGAATTGGCCGTTGTAGCAATTATTGTTTTCTATATTCTATCTAAAAGTGGTAGAATTAGTATTAGTAAATTGATTGCAGATAATGAAATGTATTTTCGAAAATTAAAAGAAAGTGATTATGAATTTTATGTAAAAGCTAAATATGGAGATTCAGTTAATGCTGATATTCTATTTAATAAAAGATTACAAAATTCTTTAATTATTATGCTTGTGGTATTGTGTCTAGTTTTAAAAAATATGTCATACCTTTATTTTATAATTATTTTAGTAGTGGGATTTGCTTTTTTCAAATTAGATTATATAAATTTAAAGGGATATTATAAAAAGCATTTGCATGAGATTGATACAATGCTTCCATATTATTTAAAAGGTCTTGAAATATTGATTCAACATTATACTGTACCAGTGGCAATTGGTAAATCTTTAGATGATGCACCAGATATATTTAAAGATGGTTTAAAACAATTAATCAACAGAATAAATGCTGGTGATGATACTATTGAACCTTATATGGATTTTGCAAGACAATATCCAGTTAGAGATTCAATGAGAATGATGCGTTTACTATATCGTCTTAGTTTAGGAAGACAAGAACGTAAACAAGAACAATTAATAGCTTTCTCTAAAACTATTTCAAATTTACAACAAAAGGCTAGAGAAACTAAATATAAAAATCGTTTAGATAAGATGGAATCAAAAACGATGAGTATGCTTATTACTACCGGAGTAGGAGTAATGATATTACTTGTTATATCTGTGTTAATATTAATGAGCGCAAGTGGTTAACAATTTTTGACATAAAGTTAGTTAAAAACTTGACATTTAACATAGATTTAGATAAAATTAATATAGATAAGAAAGCGAGGAAATGTGTATGTTAATAATGGCGCCAACAGTTTGTACTGATTTATCACAAGTTTGGCAAATATTAGGATGGGTATTGTTTGTATTTAAAATTGTTATTCCTATTTTAATTATTGTTTTTGGTATGATAGATTTAGGAAAGGCAGTAGTAGCAAGTAAAGATGATGAAATTAAGAAAGCAATTAAATCACTTGCTATGAGAGCTGTAGCTGGAGCAGTTATATTCTTTATTCCAACTTTAGTGGGACTTGTATTTTCTTTAATAAGTGAGTTTAATGAGGATCCTTTAAAAAGCGAGTATAAAGTATGTAAGCAATGTATTACTAATCCAGGCGGAAAAGATTGTAGTACTGCTATTGAAAAAGCTAAAAATAGTTAAATTCCATTATGGGATTTTTTCTTTGCTTGAATTTGACATGAATTTAAATATATGTTATAGTATAAATGTAACTTGAATAACAAGTTATAAATGTTAATCGCTTCTAGGTGGCGCGAGCAATAAGTTATCCTAGTTGTAAATGTGTAATTAGAGCTTATCTTTGGATAGAACTTTTTTTTAATTTAGAAAAGAATATTATGAGAATATGTGTGACATATTTTAAAGATTAGTTTTTTATATAAAAAATGATGTTAAAAGTATTGAAAAAAGATGCTAAAAGTTAATAATTTGAGCTTTTTTTATAATTTTTGATTATTTTTAGTTATAAAATTATTGACTTTTGGCATAATATTTTATATACTTTAGTAGTACTGCTCGTTTAGCTCAGTCGGTAGAGCG
>CANSWQ010000008.1 GCA_947650775.1 uncultured Mycoplasmatota bacterium | reverse complement strand
GTGAATATATTCCAGTAACTGATAAAGGATTACAAGAAGCTATGGCTGGTGGTATTCTTGCAGGTTATCCAATGGTTGATGTTAAAGCAACATTATTTGATGGTTCTTACCATGATGTCGATTCATCAGAAATGGCATTTAAAATTGCTGCTTCTATGGCTTTAAAAGAAGCTAAAAACAAATGTAATCCAGTACTTCTTGAACCAATTATGGCTGTTGAAGTTATTGTTCCAGATGAATATATGGGTAACGTTATGGGAGATTTAACTTCTAGACGTGGTAAACCTATGGGACAAGAATCTCGCGGAAATGCTTTATCTATTAAAGCTATGGTTCCACTTGCAGAGATGTTTGGATATGCTACAAGCTTACGTTCTAATACACAAGGACGTGGAAATTTCACAATGACTTTAGACCATTATGAAGAAGTTCCTAAGTCAATTAGTGAAGAAATTATTAAAAAGAACAGTGTTAATTAATAATTTAACACAATAAACTAAAATAATACTTGAAAAAAGTTCAAGCATTAGATAAAATATATATATATTGAAAGGAGAAAATTAAAATGGCAAGAGAAAAATTTGACCGTTCTAAAGAGCACGTTAATATTGGTACTATTGGACACGTTGACCATGGTAAAACTACATTAACTGCTGCAATTACAAAATTATTTAGTAAAGAGTTCGTTGCATATGAAAATATCGACAAAGCTCCAGAAGAAAGAGAAAGAGGTATTACAATTAATACTTCTCACGTTGAGTATGAAACTGACAAACGTCACTATGCTCACGTAGACTGCCCAGGACATGCTGACTATGTTAAAAACATGATTACTGGTGCTGCTCAAATGGATGGTGCTATCCTAGTAGTTTCTGCTGCTGATGGACCTATGCCTCAAACAAGAGAGCACATCTTATTATCACGTCAAGTTGGTGTACCTAAAATCGTTGTTTACATGAATAAATGTGACCAAGTTGATGATCCTGAGTTATTAGACTTAGTAGAAATGGAAATCAGAGAATTACTTGGAGAATATAACTTTGATAGTGAATGTCCAATTGTTCGTGGATCTGCTTTAAAAGCTATTGAAGGAGATGCTACTGCTGAACAATCAATTCGTGACTTAATCGCTGCTGTTGATTCTTATATTGATGCTCCAACTCGTGATACTGATAAACCATTCTTAATGAGTATTGAAGACGTATTCACTATTTCAGGACGTGGTACAGTTGTTACTGGTCGTGTTGAAAGAGGTCAATTAAATCTTAACGATGAAGTTGAAATCGTTGGTCTTAGAGATACTAAGAAAACTGTTGTTACTGGTATCGAAATGTTCCGTAAATCTCTTGATTACGCTCAAGCTGGTGATAATGCAGGTGTATTATTACGTGGTGTTGCTCGTGATGAAGTTGAAAGAGGACAAGTTCTTGCTAAACCAGGAAGTGTTACTCCTCATCATAAATTCAAAGCTAGTGTTTATGTATTAAGTAAAGAAGAAGGCGGAAGACATACTCCATTCTTCTCAAATTACAGACCACAATTCTACTTTAGAACTACTGATGTTACAGGTGTTATTGAACTTCCAGCTGGTGTTGAAATGGTTATGCCAGGTGATAATATTGACATGACTGTTGATCTTATCGCTCCAGTTGCTCTTGAAAATGGTACTAAGTTCTCTATCCGTGAGGGTGGACGTACTGTTGGTGCTGGTGTAGTATCAGAAATTATTGAATAATAAAAATTAGGACCTAGAAATAGGTTCTTTTTTATGTTATATTTTATTTTCTTTGTATATAATATATATTGACGATGTATATTCGATGTGATAAAATGTTATTGAAATGAGGTGAGTTAATGGCAAGTTTATCTAATTCTGTTAATATGAGTTTTAGAGTTGATAAGGATTTAAAAAAACAAGCTGATGAATTATTTAAAAGTTTGGGTATGAATACAAGCGTTGCTTTAAATATGTTTTTGACTCAAAGTGTTAGACAACAAGCATTACCTTTTTTACCAGATATGTGTATAACTATTCCATCTAAAGATTTACAAGAAGCATTACAAGAGTTAAAAGAAGTTGAAAGTGGCAAAAAGAAGTTAAAAGGGTATCATAATGTTGATGCTTTTATAGAGGATATTTTAAAATGAATTTAGATTTAGGGGAACAAAATATGAAATAAAAGGTTTAGCTAAATTTAAAAAACAAATAAAAAAAGTTTTTAAACAAGGAAAAGATATAAATAAATTTAGAGAAGTTTTGAAAGTTTTAGCTAATGGTGAGAAATTAGATCCAAAGTATAAAGACCATCAACTTAAGAATAGTAAATACTTTAACAATTGTAGAGAATGTCATATAGAACCAGATTGGTTATTAGTTTATAAATATAATAATGATGAATTAATTTTATTTATGGTAGAAACAGTAAGTCATAGTGAAATTCTTGGTATGTAGATAGAACTTAGAGTTCTTTTTTTGTTTGGTGTTACATTTACTTTTAGTAGTATAAGTGTTATACTAATATTATCTTAAAGAGGTGACATAATGAAAAAGAAAAGATTAAAAATAAATAAAAAATATTTAGTTATGTTATGTATTATTGGTGTTTTACTTATCGGTTGTATTACTCTTGGAGTAGTAACAGGTAATCCTGAAAAAAGAAGTATTTTTAATACGGAAAAAGATAATAATGATAAAAATAAAGAAGAACCTATTGTTCCTAAAGTACAAGTTGTTGATGTAAGTAGTAAATCAAGACCTTTTGCGGTAATGATTAATAATCTTGGAACTGCAAGGCCATATCATACTGGTTTACAAGATGCTTATTTAGTTTATGAATTAGTGGTTGAGGGTGGTATTACAAGATATCTGGCATTATTTAAAGATAAACCTCTTGAAGTAGTTGGTAATGTTCGAAGTTCTAGACATTATTATTTAGATTATGCTTTGGAAAATGATGCTTATTATGTTCATTGGGGATGGAGTCCACAAGCACAAAGTGATATATCTAATTTAAAAATTAATAATTTTAATGGATTATATGATGCTAAACCTTATTTCTTTAGACAAAATTTACCTGTTAGTTCAGAGCATACGGCTTTTGTTAATTTAAAAGAAATGCAAACCCTAGTTAAGAAAAAGGGTTATAGAACAGAAACTAATAAGGATTTATTACTTAATTATAGTCCTACTAATATTGATTTAGAAAAACATACTGATAAAAAAGAAGCTACGAATGTTGATGTTAAAAATTCTAAAGGTTTTACAACTAGCTATGTTTATGATACTAGTATTAATGCCTATAAACAATATGTTAATGATAAAGAACATAAAGATTATGCATCTAAAAAACAATATACTGTAAAAAATATAATTGTTTATCAAGTAAAATATAGTAGTATTGATTCTTATGGAAGACAAGATATTGCTAATACTGGTAAAGGGGATGGTTACTTTATAACTAATGGTGTTGCTATTCCAATTACTTGGGAAAAAAAGACAAGAGATTCACAAACTATTTATCGTTATAAAGATGGAACAGAGATTACAGTTAATGATGGTAATACTTGGATTCATATTGTACCAACTAGTGGTAATATAAATATAACTTAGTAATAAATTAAAGAATAAGGAGGAGTTTTATGGAAACGTTTATAGATTTTTTGGTAAATAACTATTTATGGCTTTTAATAATATTTTTAATAATTATATTTGCTTTAATAGGTTATTTGGTGGATTCGGTTACTCCTAAGAGTAAATCAAAAATGAAAACTATACAAAAAAACGTTTCTTATGATAAAAAGGTTCATCCTTCTGTAGAAGTTTATACTAATGAAGAATTTGATGATCCTTTAATACATTAAATACTGCTTTATAAGTAGTATTTTCTTATAGGAAGGATTTAACTAATGAATGTTATTGTAGTACAAGAATTAATTCAGTATTTAAATGAGATTTTTCCCAATATTCATTATAGTCTTACTAAACCTTACTCTTATTATAGAGATGCTTGTTCTTATTATTTAAATGGACATTGTGTGTCGTTTGCTAGAATTTTAAAAGCTCTTTTTAATAATTCTAGATTATATGTATCAAGCTTTCATGTTTTAGTAAAAATTGAAAATTATTTTTATGATGTAAGTGGTGTAGTTAGTGATTTTAATCCTAGATATTATCGCTTTTCAGAAATAGATGATTATTATTTAAATACTATTCTTAATAACGAAGATTGGTTAGAACAAAAATTAGAGGATATATTAATTTATTTAGGAAAGATTAAACTTCAAGGTTTAATGGAGTTATATACAGAAACTTTAAAACATTAATATACTTTTTGATTTACAAAATGATTTTAATTCGTTATAATTATTAAGGAGGTAATTATTATGGAATTAAAAGGTTCTAAAACTGAAGCTAATTTAATGGCTGCTTTTGCGGGAGAATCACAAGCTAGAAATAAGTATACTTATTATGCTTCTCAAGCTAAAAAAGATGGTTATGAGCAAATAGCTGCTATTTTTGAAGAAACTGCTAACAATGAAAAAGAACATGCTAAAATGTGGTTTAAAGAATTACATGGAGGTAAAGTACCTGATACTTTAACTAATTTAAAAGATGCTGCAAGTGGTGAAAACTATGAATGGACAGAAATGTACAAAGAATTTGCAGAAACAGCTAAAGAAGAAGGCTTTGATCGTATAGCAAAACTTTTTGAAGAAGTTGGCAAAATAGAAAAACATCATGAAGAAAGATACATGAAATTAGTTGGTAATATTAACGATGATTTAGTATTTAAACGTGGTGAAGAAACTGTTTGGATTTGTAGAAACTGTGGATATGTTTATGTAGGAGAAAATGCTCCAGCTGTATGTCCTGTTTGTGCTCATCCACAAAGTTTTATGGAACTTAAAGCAGAGAACTATTAATTTAGTTCTTTTTTTTGACTTTTTACTTATAAAGTGCTATTATATCTGCTACACATGAAGTGTAATACTTATAAAAAGAAAATGGGTGGGTTAAAATGAATGCTAATGATGTAATTAATATGGTTTTAGATAGTTTACCTGAAAGTTTGTTAAATGAAGTTTTATTTAACAAATTTAGAAGTGAATATTTTAGTGATTTAGAAGGGGCTTTTTTAGTAGGAAATATTTCTATAGATGAACCATTATTTGATGAACTTATTGGTAAAAATATTTTATTAGAAGATTATTTGAATGTAGATCATATTGGTAGAGTTTTGAGGCTTGTTTTTTATAAAAATGCTATGCATATATTAGAAGTTGATGGATGTGATGGCCGTTTTAATATTGAGCTTATGTATTATGAGGCCAATATTAAAAAGAGAATTAATATATCTATTCAACCAAATGAAAGATTAGTTACTTATGTTACAGAAAAAGAAAATCAAGGAGTAATTGATGATTATTACTGTGAAATAGGTTATTATGATGAAAAGGGGAATTTAATCCCTAAAGATACACAAGATTTAATAGATTTAGAATTTCGAAGCAGGTTTTTAGTTCCTAGAGAAAAGGCTAGATATTTAAGAACTAATTTTAAAGAACATAAAGATTCTATTAATGCCTCTTATATAAAACAAAATGCAGAATCGGAAGAACAATATTTGGATAGTAGTGATTTTTCTTTCTTTGAAGGGCCTTTTAGAATAGATAATTTTACAGCTAATTTTATTTATTATATGCAGTATAAATTGTATAAACTTTTTAAAGAATTAGATATTGAGGAGCCAGAAGATACTTTTAATGAGAAATTTCCTAGAATAGATTTATTAGATAAGTTAGGTATTAATTTAAGACAACAAATGGGTAGTGGAGAAATAATTATGTCTAATAATATGTATGAAATGTTGTATGAAGCTTTAGAAGAATTTAGTGGAGATACTATTCATACAAGAGGTTTAATAATTAGAAAATTAGATGGTGTATTTACTCTTTATTATGCTCAATTAGATAATAATGAGATAGTTTTAATGCCACGGGAATTAACTATGGAGGAAGCTCAAGATTTATTTTATAAAAATGAAAATAATCAAAATAACCCAGAATTAAAAAGCTTCTTTGGAATTAATAGAGGTAGATAAATATGACTATAGAAGATATTTTAAATTCAGTGCCAAGTGATTTATTAACTGATTTATCTTATTGTGATATAAAAAGTGCTATTATTGAAGTATTTAAAAATAGTAGTGCTAAAATGTTACTTCCAATATCAATTGATAAGAAAATATATGAAAATCTTAATAGGAAAGATAATTTTAGAATTGCTGATGCTGATACATTTTTTGGTTTTACTTTTGTTTTAGGAGATAGCCTTTGTTTTTTAGAAGTTAAAAGACAAAAAAATAGTATTCTGGTTGTTTATGAAGTTTCTTCTCATTCTATATTAGATAGAATAATTTTGGTTAAATCAGAAGACTTAACTATTGTAGAATCTAAATATTATTTAAAAGAAGAAGGTATTTTTAAAGATTATAATACTAGTATTAGATATTATGATAATAATTTTAAAGAGGTAAAAATTGATTCTGGTAGTACATTAGATGAAATGTTTAGTGATGAATTTGGAATACCTTTAGAGTCTGCTAGAAAGATGCGTGAAAAGTTTTTCTTGTATGCGAATTTTTTGAGTTATTCTGCTGTTGAACAAAAAATGCGAATTAGAGATGCCAGGTTGTCAAGTATTGATTTTTTATATTTTAGAAGTCCTTGGGTTGTTAGAGATATTGATAAGTATATTCATGAAGAATATAATAATGAAAGAAAAAATGTAGTTAAAAAGCATTTTAATAAAATTGATAGTGATAGTGGAAAGCTAAAAACAAATCGTATTGCAAAAATAATAAACTGGATTCAAGAAAATTTGAATGAGAATAGTGAAATGATTATGGCAGATAATTTATTTGCTAATTTTTTACCAATACTTCTTGGTGAAGATGCTAGTGGGTTTGATACTAAAGGTATTATTGTTGAAAAAAGTGGAGAAGATTATTTTTTATATCAAGTTCATTTTACTACTGATAAAATATCTTTTGTAAAAAGTTTGATAACTTTGGAACAAGCACAAGAATTATTTTTAGCTAATCCTTTAAATGAAAATGTTAAAGGTTTAAAAGAGTTTTTTGGAATTACTAGAGGTAGATAAAAAATCTTGAAATTAAAATAAATTAGTGTTAAAATAGGAACATAAATGTTGATTAAGTAATTAGTAGTTGCTTTTATACTTCTATAAGAGATTAAATACCAAAGGCTGAGAGTATTTAAAGTTAAGAAAAGCAAACGAAGTTCATACTTAGGAGTTTTAATAGTAGGTCGTGCTATAAACGAATTTAAGTGCTAGTTAAGTCTAGAAGTTGGGTGGTACCACGGATTATATTCGTCCCAATGTTCTAGGCTTTTTTTATTTATAAGGAGGAGAAATTATGGAAGAAAAATTAATAAATCTTAAAAGTAATTTGGAAAGTGCTTTAAAAAGTGTTTCAAAAGAAGCTGATGTTTTAAATATTAAATCAGAATATGTGGGTAAGAAAAGTGAGATTCAGGAATTATTATCTGGTTTAAAAAATATGAGTATTGATGAAAAAAAGAAATATGGAAGTCTTATTAATTCTACTAAAAAAGAAATGGAAGAATTAGTTAATCAAAAATTAGAAGATGCACAAAATAAATCTAATGTAAGTTTTGATGATAGTACCGAATATGCTTTAAATAAAGGTAGTTTACATCCTGTTACGATTGTTGCTAAAGAAGTAACAGATATTTTAAAAAGAATGGGATTCACGGTTGTAAGTGGTCCAGAAATGGAAAGTGAATATTATAATTTTGAAGCTTTAAATGTACCTAAGGACCATCCTGCTCGCGATATGCAAGATACTTATTACTTAAATAATGGTATGCTTCTTAGAACACAAACTAGTGATAATCAAATTCATGCGATGGAAAATTATGGAGCACCACTTAGAATATGTGCGCCTGGTAGAACTTTTAGAAATGAAGATTTAGATGCTAATCACGAAAATACTTTCTTTCAAATAGAAGGTATGGTTATTGATAAAGGCGTATCTATTGAAAATTTATTGTATGTTATGCAACAAGTTTTAAGCGAAGTATTTAAGAGTAATGTTAAAGTTAGACTTCGTCCTGGCTTTTTCCCATTTACAGAACCTAGTTATGAGATGGATATGTCTTGTTTAATATGTGGTGGAAAGGGATGCCCTACTTGTAAAAATAGTGGTTATATTGAAATGGTTGGTAGTGGTATGATTCATCCTAATGTTTTAAAAGCGGGTGGAATAGACTCAGAAGAATATACTGGTTTTGCATTTGGTATTGGTTTGACAAGACTTGCAATGATGAAATATAAAATTAATGATATTAGAGTTTTAAATAGTGGAGATATTCGTTATTTAGAACAATTTGAAATAGATTAGGAGGTAAATTATGTTAATATCTTGTAATAAACTTAAAAGTTATATTAAAAATAGTAGTGATATAGATTGGTTAAATATATGGAATACTTTTACAATAAGAACCGCAGAAGTTGAAGAGGTAAGAGAAGTAGGTAATACTTTTGATTCGGTAGTTGTCGCTGAAATACTAACATGCACTGAACATCCTGATAGTGACCATATGCATATTTTAACAGTAGACGCAGGAGATGCAGAACCTATTCAAGTTGTATGTGGTGCACCTAATGTTAGAGTTGGTCTTAAAACAGCTTATGTTAAAGTAGGTGGTCATATAGATGGAATGGAAATCAAATCGAGACCTCTTCGAGGAATACTTTCTAATGGTATGTGCTGTAGTGGTAGAGAAATTGGCATAAGTGATAATCATGATGGAATTTTAGATTTACCAAAAGAATGGGTAAATGGAACTAATATTAAAGAATATTTATCTATTGATGATATAATTGTGGAGATAGATAATAAATCTTTAACTAATAGACCAGATTTATGGGGTCATTATGGTATTGCAAGAGAAATATGTGCCATAACTAGTCATGAATTATTACCTTTGGAAGTTGAAGAAATTACAAATGATAAAAAAGATTTAGATATAGTTATTAATAATCCCGAATTATGTTATAGATATTGTGGTTTAAAACTAGATAATATTTTAAATAATAAAACTCCTCTGGATATGCAAATATTTTTATATTATGTTGGGATGCGCTCTATTTCTTTATTAGTTGATATTACTAATTATTTAATGTTAGAATTAGGGCAACCTATGCATGCTTTTGATTCACGAGTTGTAGAAAATATTGAAGTTGGTAATGCTAATGAAGGAGACAAATATACAACTTTGGATGGAACGATGCGAACTTTAACTAAAGATATGTTAATGATTAAAAATGGTAATAAATATTTTTGTATTGCTGGTGTTATGGGTGGTCTTGATAGTGAGATTTTAAGTGATACGACAAGTGCTTTTATCGAATCTGCTACATTTAATGCGGGAAGTGTTAGAAGAACTGCTGTAAAACTTGGGCTTAGAACAGAAGCTAGTAGTAGATATGAAAAAAGTTTAGACCCTAATATGACAGACCTTGCCATAAAAAGACTGGTTTATTTATTACGAAAAGAAAATCCTGATATGGTTATTGCTTCTAATTTAACAGATATTTATCCAAATCCAGTAAGTGAAGAAAAAATAATTCTTGATAAAAAAACTTTAAATATTTATATGGGTAGAGACTTAGAAGATAGTCAAGTTAAAAATATTTTAGAAACTTTAGGTTTTAAAGTAAGTATTACAGATGATAGTATAGAAGTTATAGTTCCTAGTTATAGAGCGACTAAAGATATTAAAATAAAACAAGATTTAATTGAGGAAATAGCAAGAATTTATGGTTTAGAAAACTTTACACCTAGACCTTTAAAACTTGATTTAATTCCTACTATTCATGAAAATATTTTTGACCAGGAATATGGTGTTAAAAATATGCTTGCGACAAAATATGATATGCATGAAGTTAATAGCTATCTTTGGTATGATACTAATTTATTAAAAGAATTTAATTTAGAGATTAATAATGTTCAGTTAATAGGTAAAGAAACTAATAATATTCTACGTGATGATATGTCTTTATCGTTAATGAATATTGTAAATGAAAATTTTAAAAATTATAATAACTTTGAAATCTTTGAAATTGGAACTATTATTAAAAATAATGAAAATAAAAGAGTTCTTAGTATAATTTTAGCTAATGAAGAAAAACAATTAGAAAATGTTTATAATAAAGCTAAAGATGTTGTTAAATATTTATTTAAAATTGTTAAAAATAAAAATATTTGTTTTGTTAATAATGTTAATGAAAAGAAATATTATGATGAAGCTTTAGGTAAGAATATTATGCTAGATAATAGTAAATATGGTGAAATTAATGTTTTAAATAAAAGTCTTACTAATAAATTATCTAAAAAGAAATGTGTGGTAACTATTGATATTGATTTTGATACTTTTGTAAAGTTAGAAAAAGAAAGTAAACTTGCAAAAGAAACTAGTAAGTATCCAACTGTTACTCTAGATTATACAATTATTCTTAAAGAGAGAAAATATAGTGATTTAAAAACTTGTTTAGATGAATTTAAAAGTAAACTTATTAAATCTTGTGAACTTTTAGGTGTTTATGAAAATAAATATACTATTCGTTATATACTTGGTAATGATAATAGAACTTTGGAACAAAAAGATTTACAAACTTTTAAAGAACGTTTTATAAGTTATATTAAAGAAAATAATTTTGAAATTATAGAATAATTGTTTTAGAATGTAAACTTGTCTTAGGATGAGTTTTTTTCTTGTCTCTTGTTTGACACAAGGTTTATTTTATGATATGATTATGTTTAGAAAAAAGGGGAATATTTATTATGGGTGAATTAGATTTATTTGAATTTTTACATTATTATTCAAACAAGATTTTATTTGTGTTATTATTTGTAGTTATAGGATTTATAGGTAGTTATATTTTTACTTTTTCTACACAAGTACCTATTTATGAATCTAAAACTAGTTTAGTATTAACTAAAAATGATAATAATAATGCGACTATTACACAAAATGATATTACTTTAAATAAGAATTTAGTACCTACTTATCGGGAGATAATTAAAAGTAGAAGAATACTAGAACAAGTTATTGGTAATATGAATATTAATATCGATTATGAAACTCTTACTAAAAATGTAGAAGTAAGTAGTATTGAAAATACAGAGCTTATTGTTATATCTGTTTATGATGAAAATAATAAACTTGCAAAAAGTATCGCTGATGAGATAGCTACTGTATTTAAAAAAGAAATTGTGGATATTTATAGTATTGAAAATATTAGTATTATAGATGAGGCTCAAGTAAGTGAAAAGCCTTATAATGTTAATGTTTTAAAACAATTTGTAATTGGAGCAGGATTAGGTTTTTTAATTAGTAGTTTAATTGTAGCTTTATTCTTCTATTTTGATGATACTATTAAAACAGAAGAAGATATCGAACAAAAAATAGGATTACCAGTTTTAGGTTCAGTTCCTAAATATACTAAGAAAAAAGGGGGAAATAAATAATGAATGAATTAATTATTCAAAGTGACCCTAAATCTTCAATGAGTGAAGCGATTAGAACACTTAGAACTAATTTGCAATTTTCGTCTGTTGATAAAAAGATTAAAACAATTTTAGTTACTAGTAGTGTTCCTAGTGAGGGTAAAAGTTTTATTGCTGCTAATCTTGCTGTTGCTTTTGCGGATTCTGGTAGTAAAGTGTTATTAGTAGACTCTGATGTTCGTAAAGGAAGACAACATACTATTTTTAATCGTCATAATAAAAAGGGGTTATCTAATCTACTTTTAAAAGATGTTGATGAGGCTTATCGTAATTATATTTATGATACTGAAATTAAAAATTTAGAGATTATGTTTAAAGGAGTTACTCCGCCTAATCCTAGTGAACTTTTAAATTCTGATAAAAATAAGCAATTGGTAGAAATTTTAAAAGATGAATATGATATTGTTATTTTTGATGGAGCACCAATTAATGGTTTACCAGATTCTTTGGTTGTTGGAACTTTAGTAGATGGGGTAATTGTTGTTACAAAAGAAAAATCAACTTCATTTGCATTAGTAGAAGATACAAAGAAAAAGCTAGAGAATGTTGGGGCTAATATTCTAGGTGTAGTTTTAAATAATACCGAAGTAAAGAAAAATAAATATTACGGTGGTTATTATGGAAAATATTACGAATAAAATAGTTGATATTCATAACCATAGTTTGTTTGGGGTTGATGATGGGACTAAAACAATAGAAGAGGCTGTAGAAAATATTTCTTATTTAAGAAAGTTTGGCGTTACGGATATTGTTCTTACTAGTCATTATATTCCAGAGTCAAAATATCAAAGTGATGTGATAACTAGAAAAAATATTTTTAGAGAAATAAAGAAAGCTACAAAAGACTTAGATGTAAATTTGTATTTGGGGAATGAAGTCTTTGTTTCTAATAAAATAATTGAACTTCTAAATACTGGTAAAATTACAACTTTAAATGAAAGTAAATATATTTTAATAGAGTTTCCTATGAATCAATCATTACATTATATAGAAGATATTGTTTGTGAACTTAATGATTATGGGTTAATACCAGTTATTGCACATCCAGAACGTTATTCTTATTTTAAAGATAATTATAATAAGTTAGATAGTTTGTTAGAATATAATTGTATTTTACAATGTAATATTGAGAGTATTGCTGGTAAATATGGTAATAGAGCTAAAAAAATAATTAAAATGTTATTAAAGGATAATAAAGTTAAAGTTTTAGCGACTGATTTTCATCATATAAGTGATACTAATATGCTTGATAAAAGTATGAGAAAATTAAGAAAAGTTTTAACTAGTGATAAATTAAATCTATTGTTATATGAAAATCCTTTAAAAATAATTAATAATGAAAATTTATAAATAATATCTTAGGGTATTATTTTTTTCTTTTCTTAAATACTTGTAAATTAGAAGAAATTAGTTTAAAATAAAATTGGTGGTAGATATGGGTCAAGTATATGATCATGTAACTTTATATAAGAAAAAATTTCCGGGAGGAGTAACTTGGTGGCGTTTAAAGAAACATGCAAATGTTATTGAACAGCATTTAAATCCTGGGGAATATGTTAAATATGCTTTCGCTGGACAGAAGAATGATAAGTTTTATGATTTAACTTCTACAGCAGTTATTGCTATTACGAATAAAAGAATTTTAATTGGGCAAAAAAGAGTAGTTTGGGGATATTTCTTAAGTAGTATTACACCAGATTTATATAATGATATGCAAGTTTATCAAGGCTTATTATGGGGTAAGATAACTATTGATACTGTTAAAGAGGTTGTTGTAATTACTAATTTATCTAAAGATTCTTTAAGAGAAATAGAAACAGAAA
>CANSWQ010000007.1 GCA_947650775.1 uncultured Mycoplasmatota bacterium | reverse complement strand
TTTTTACAAGAATTAGGTGTAACAATTAAAGAAAATATGGATATGCCTAAAATGCTTGTTAATAGAATGATTGAAGATATTAAGGTTTATTCTTTATATTATGATGTAGTTATTATTAGTGATGTAAGATTTCCAGAAGAAATTGAAGAAATGAAAAAAACTTTTAAAGATGTATATTCTATTTATGTAGTAAATCAATTTGGTAAAAGTGAACTTAGTTTACAAGAACAAACTCATGTGACTGAGACAGCTTTAGAAAGTTATAGTAATTTTGATGTTACTATTACTAATGATAATTTAAATGTTTTAGATAATAGAGTTATTGATTTTATAGAAAGAGTTGATAATTAATGAATTTGAAAGATAAATTTATAAATTATTTTAAAAGTAAAGGACATATTCAAATACCAAGTGCTCCTTTAATACCGGAAAATGATCCTTCTGTTTTATTTAATACAGCAGGTATGCAGCCCTTAATTCCTTATTTACTTGGAAAAAAACACCCAGAAGGAACTAGACTTTGTGATTATCAAAAATGTGTTAGATTAACTGATTTAGATGAAATTGGAGATAAGACTCATCATACTTTTTTTGAGATGTTAGGTAATTGGAGTTTAGGCGATTATTTTAAGAAAGAAAGTATAGAGTTTAGTTTTGAATTTTTAACTAAAGAACTCAATATTCCAGTAGAGAAATTAGCTGTTACTGTTTTTGAAGGAAATAGTGATATACCTCGTGATGAAATGTCCGCTTCTGTATGGAAAAGTTTAGGAATACCAGAAGAGAGAATCGCTTATTTAGGAGTGGAAGATAATTTTTGGATTGCAGGTGATACTGGTCCTTGTGGTGGTGATACAGAAATATTCTATTTTAGAAGTAATGATGAAATTCCTAAAAAGTTTGATCCAAGTGATGAGCGATGGGTAGAAATTTGGAATAACGTTTTTATGGAATATCGTAAAAATGAGGATGGAACTATCGAAGAACTGGAACAAAAAAATGTTGATACAGGAATGGGACTTGAAAGAGTTGTTGCAGTATTAGAAGGTGTAAATGATAATTATAAGACTTCTATTTGGAAAGAAATAATTGAAGCGATAGAAAAAGTTAGTGGTAAATCTTATGATGGTAATGAAGTTAGTATGAGAATAATTGCTGATCATATTAGAACTGCTGTTTTTATTAGTGCAGATTATGCTGGAATAAAACCTAGTAATACAGATCAAGGATATATTTTAAGAAGACTTATTAGAAGAGCGATTAGACACGCTAAAAAGTTAGATATTGATACAAATACTGATTGGATTTTACCTATAGCTTTAGAAGTTATTAAAAAATATGAAGATTACTATAAAGAAATTAAAGAAAATAAGACTATAGTTTTAGATGTATTAAAAAATGAAAGTGTTAAATTTAATAGAACACTTGAGAAAGGTTTAAAAGAATTTGATAAATTAATAAATCATTTAGATACAAAAGTTATTGATAAAGATAATGCTTTTAAATTATACGATACTTATGGTTTTCCAATAGAACTTACCGAAGAAATGGCGCTTGAAAAAGGGTTAACTGTTGATACATTAGGTTTCCAAGAAAAATTCAAGGCTCATCAAGAATTATCGAGAACTGCTAGTGCTGGTAAATTTAAAGGTGGTCTTTCTGGTAGTGGTGAAATGGAAACTAAATATCATACTGCGACGCATCTTCTTAATGCGGCTTTAAAAGTTGTTATTGATAAAAATGTGCATCAAAAAGGTAGTAATATAACTGAAGAAAGATTGAGATTTGATTTTTCTTGTGATCATAAACTTACGGATGAAGAGAAAGAACAAGTAGAAGCACTTGTTAATAAATGGATACAAGATGATTTAGCTGTTACAATGGAAACAATGGATAAAAATGAGGCTGTAAAAAGTGGAGCAGAAGCAATGTTCTTAGAAAAATATGCTGATATTGTCAATGTTTATAGTATTGGTGATGTTTCAAAAGAAATTTGTGGTGGCCCCCATGTAGAACATACAGGTGTGCTAGGTACTTTTAAAATAAAGAAAGAAGAAGCTAGTAGTGCTGGTGTTAGAAGAATAAAGGCAGTATTAGAATAAAAAATAATGAAAATGAAGATTAATAATCTTTATTTTTTTATGGAAGTATGATATGATATTGTTATTGTAAAAGGGTGTGATACTTATGACAATATTGAATATTGGAAAGGCTAGTTATGATATTACTTGTCCAGTTGATGAGTATCCTATTGAAGGTACTAAATATCTACTTAATGAGAAATTGGAAACGGGAGGTGGAACAGCTGCTAATGTTGCTTATCTTTTAGGAAAATGGGGAGAGACTTCTTATTTTGCAGGTGTAGTTGGCTCAGATGATTATGGGACTAAAATAAAAAAAGAACTAGAACAAGTTATGGTTAAGACAGAACTTATGGAAGTTTCTTATGATGTGGGAACTCCGGTTTCCGTAGTTTTAGTTAATAAAAAAAATGGGTCCAGAACTCGTTTTGATATCGTAAGTAGTACTCAACCAAATTTGAAAAAGTATGATTACTCAATAAGACCTGATGTAATATTTTCGGATGGTAAAGAATATAGTGCTACAATTAATGCTTTAAATAAATTTCCAAATGCGATTAGTATTGTGGATGCTGGAAGAGTTAATCGTGATTTATTAGAACTATGTAAATTTGTTAAATATATAGTTTGTTCAAAGGGCTTTGCTGAAGCAGTAAGCGGACTTAAAATAGATTTTAATAATTCTGCTAGCTTAGTTAACGTTTATAAAAAATTAAAAGACAAATATCCTAATAATGAAATTGTTATTACTTTGGAAAATATGGGAGCAATGTATACAGTTAATGGCGAAATTAGAATTATGCCAGGAATCAAGACCCAAGTTGTTGATCCAAGTGGAGCAGGCGATATATTCCATGGAGCTTTTTGTTATTGTATTGCAAATGGTTTTGATATGGAAAAAGCGATAACTTATTCAAATATTACAGCAGGTTTATCGTTAGGTAAAATGGGGGGCAGTTCTTCTATACCAATGCTTAAAGAAGTAATTAGTTATTATAATCAAAAATTTAAAAAAGATGTTGTAATAGAAGAGGCTCCTAAAGTAGAAGAAGTTAAGGAAGAAGATGTTTTACCTGATATTCCAGATGCAGCGACATTTAAAGTGATTGATCCTAAAGATTTAGAAACTGTACCAATGTTTTCAATAGGTGGGGCGGCTATTTCTAGTGTAGATAATATTTCTCCTTCATCTGGAGTAGAAAATGTTCAGCAGTAAGTCACCAACTTTAAATTTGCATGGTGAAACTAGAGATACGTGTACTTTTTTGATAAATGATTTTATTAATGATAATTTTAAATTAAAGATAGAATATATTGGAATAATTCATGGTAGAAGTTCAGATATATTAAAAAATAGAGTACATGAAGTATTAAAAAATAATAAATATGTTGATGAATTTAAAGTGAATATGTTTAATCCGGGAGTAACAATTGTAAAGCTTAAAATAAGGCAAGAATAGTCGTTTCTTGCTTTTTTCTTTGTTTTGTGTTATAATACGTACATTATTTTGGAAGGGGTTTTGATTTATGCAAAATAAAGAGAATTTAGAGTGTTCTAATAATAGAACTTTATATGATGATTTAGTAGATTGTCAAGATATTTTAAAAGAAGAAGTATGTATTCCAGAAGGAGTTACTTCTTTAAAGGAAAATTGTTTATTTAAAAGAAGATTAAAGAGATTAACATTTCCTAAAAGTTTGAAATCATTTCATTTTCATGCGATTAATGAATGTATAATAGGAGAATTTAAATTACAATCGAATGCACTTGGGGTTAGAGCTTTTAATAATAGTTTAGTTAATAAGATGGTTTTAGCTGGTGAATCAAGTTATGATTTAACTCTTGATGGTGCTTTAGTTCAAACATTAGAAGTAGAAGAAGGCGTTAAAACTATAAACGTTTTTGGTGGTGAAATTAAAAAGGCGGTTTTACCAGGTAGTTTATTAGCTATTAATGGGAATACTTTTACTAATAATTCTGCTAAAAGTTTTGACTTATCAGTTAGTGATAGAACATGGCTTGATATAGATAGCTTAAAAGATGTTACTACTTTAAGAATAAGATTTGATATTAGTAAAGGAATTTCTGCTTTAAGACATATGTTATATATTTTAAGCAGTGTTGATTGTAGTAAATTACAACAAGTTGTTTTAATAAATAGTGGTTTAAATGTTTTAGAAGTATTAAGATTAAAATGGGAGTTTAAAAATATTAGATTCTCTGTAGAAACTTTAAATGTTTCTTCACAATTAGTAGAACAATCTGATTCTTTAGAAGAACCAGTAGTAAGAAGATAGTTTTTTACAAAACATATTTTTTAAAAAAAGTCTACAAAAAAAATTAAAATGTTAGAAAATTGACGAAAATTTGACAAAAAGCATGAAATATGCTATAATATATTCGTAATTGAAATAGGGGGTTTTGATTATGAAGGGTTATGTATTAGATTATATTAATGAAAATGAGTTTAAAAAATTAGAAAGAGCTCTTAAGAAATATAATATGTTAGCTTTTAAAAAGTTAAACTTTGATTATTATCCTGCACTTAGAAATGGTAAGTTTGTAGGAGAACTTATTAGTACAAATAAAAAAGATGGTACTAGTAAGTATGAACTTAAATTACCAAGTGATAAGATGTTTGCAGCTGTTCATGGTGAAGTTAAATTATTTTATACAGTTTATAAAAAAGAAGGAACTGTAATGTTAGAGACTATTACACCAACTGAAATATTACTTGAAGGACATATGAGTGAACTTACTACTTATAAAGGTATAATGATTTCAAAAGCTAATGCTTCTAAAGATAAATTTAAAATTGATTTATTAAATATGTTACAAGGTAATAAGTAACATATTTTTTGTTTCTTTAATTGACACTATTAAAAAATAAATGTTATAATGTTTTTATTGCGACAAAGTTGCTTTTTAGGAGATTAAAAAATGACAATTAATTATACAATAAATAATAAACAAATGGCTTCTGTAAGATTTGTTGGTCAAGATGCGGAAAGTTTTGTAAAAGAACGTTATAAGTCTTTGTATGAAGCGGCTTTATATATATTTAAAAAAATATATAAAATTTCTTTTATAGATAAAGTTCTACTCGTAGATAAAAGTGTATATTATTCTTTACTTGAAAATATTACTTTAAAAGTTATTACAGCATATGGTGTTTTTACACTTGTTTTAAATGATAATAAATTTACTATTTTAAATGATATGGGTTATACTTCTTTTTTTCTGGACCCTGTATATCCTGGTAATGAACTTACTTTAGAAAAATTTGCTGATTATCAGAAAAGTAAGAATATTCTTTTAGAATTTTCCCTTCATAATTTAAAAATAGAAGTCCATTTTAATAAGAGTGGCCGAGTATTTTATTTGGAAGTTCCTATGGATAGATTAAGTTCTTTTGATTTAAAGTTTTTATCAGCTTTAAAAGAAGATGGAGATATAAAAGATTTGTATAAATTTTATTGTAAAGTTTTAAGGCCTAAACAACATCAACATTATATAGATGGATATATAACAGCACTTAGTATTTGGAAAAAAATAGATAATTTTCAAGATTGCAGTAAAAAAGGAATTAAGTTAGATGAAATTTTATTAAAACATGGATTTATACAAGATTATCAATTAGGAAATATTTGTTTTGATATTGATGGGGAACCAGTTATTATGATGTTTAAAGATGGAGTTTATACTATTACGGGATATAATAGTGATAAATGTGATTTAGATATTGGCAAACAAGTACAATTATTAGAAAGAAGGAAGCAAGAATTGAATTAATGTTCTTGCTTTTAACTTTTTTAGTTTAAAATAATACGATAATATGATAAAATATTAGTGGTGAAGAGATATGCTTGAAATAAAAAAATTAACTGTAGAAGCACAAAATAAAATAATATTAAATAATCTAGATTTAAATATAGAAAACGGTGAAATTAGAGTTTTAATGGGACCTAATGGAACTGGAAAAAGTACTATTTGTAAAGTTTTAATGCATCATCCAGATTATAATATTATAAATGGAAATATAAAATATGATGATAAAGATATAAATAATTTTACACCAACAGAGATGGGACGTTTAGGTTTCTTCTTATTAGGACAAAACCCTACAGAAATAGAGGGTATTACTAATGCAGAATTACTTAGAAGTATTATTGGAGAGAGAACTGGTAAAAAAGTTGATATTTTTGCTTTTCAAAAAAAATTAACTGAAATATGTGCTATGGTAGGTTTACCTAAAGAATTTATGCATCGAGATGTTAATTTTAATATGAGTGGTGGCGAAAAGAAAAAAAATGAATTATTATATTTATTTATGTTAGAACCTAAATTTATTATTTTAGATGAAATTGATTCAGGACTTGATGTAGATGCTATAAAAATTGTGGGAGAATTATTAAAAAAATATTATGATATGTATCATCCAACAATATTAATTGTTACACATCATGGAGATATCTTAAAATATTTTACAGATTATCAAGTTTCAGTTTTAGAAAGTGGTAAAATTATAAAAACTGGTGATAAAGAACTAGTTAAAGATATAGAAATTAATGGGTTTAGGTCAAATGCTATTGGTGGGAATTTAGATAATGAATAAACTAATAGTGGTAGAGGATAAAAGTATTAATTCTGGGGAATATATTTTAGATATTAAAAAAGATGTTTCGTTAAATATAAGTGGAAATGTAGTAATTCATGATATTAAGAGTGATAATAATTGGCTAAATATTATAATAGGAAATAATTGTAACCTTGATTTGTACATGGTAAAAAAACTTCAAAATGATTATTATATTCATATAACTCTTTTAAATAATGCCAAACTTAACTTAAATATGCTTATATTAAATGAAAATAATCATCAGGTTAAAGTAGATATTGATATGACTTGCGATAATAGTATAGCTTCTACTCATGTAAGAGCGTTAAATATTCAAGATAATAGTAATTTAGATATAATTTTTAAAGGCTATATAAAAGAAAAAACTAAAGGAAATGAACTTGTAGAAGATTTAAAAGGATTACTTGTGAAAAATAATGATACTATTAAAATAAGTCCTATTATGATTGTTGATACTAATGAAGTATTAGCTAATCATTTAGTTACAATTGGTAATTTTAATACAGAAGAATTATTTTATTTAGAATCTTTAGGATTAAGTGAAAAAATAGCTAAAGATATGCTGATAGAAAGTTTTATGAAACAAAATATGAGTGAGGTAGAATTAGAATTTTTAAAATTGGGAGGTGATAAAGATGAATAGAGAGGATTTTCCTTTACTTAAACAGGATATAATATATCTTGATAATAGTGCAACTAGTTTAAAACCGCAATGTGTAATTGATGCGATGAATGATTATTATACTAATTATTCTGCTAATGCCCATAGAGGAGATTATGATTTATCTTTTAAGGTTGATCAAGCATATGAAAATACTAGAGAATTAGTTAAAGATTTTATTAATGCTAAATATTTAGAAGAAATAGTATTTACAGCTGGAGCTACTGAAGGTTTAAATTGGATAGTTAAAGGATTTTTTGAAAATTATTTAGAAAAAGGTGATGAAGTATTAATTACAACTAGTGAACATGCCTCTAATGTTTTACCTTGGTTTAACTTAGTAAAAAAATTAGGTATCGTAGTAAATTATATTCCACTTGATGATAATCATTATGTAATAATTGAAAATGTAAAAAAAGCTATAACACCTAATACTAAAGTTATTAGTTTAGCAGGAGTAACTAATGTTATAGGAGATGCTAGACCTATTAAAGAAATTACAAAATATGCTCATGATAATAATATATTTGTGGTATTAGATGGAGCTCAAATGGTGCCGCATGTAAAAACTGATGTTCAAGATTTAGATGTTGATTTTTTAGCATTTTCAGGACATAAAATGTGTGGGCCAACTGGTGTAGGTGTATTATATGGAAAAAGAGAATTACTAGAGCATTTAGAACCAATTAATTTAGGTGGAGGTATGAATGAATCTTTTGATAATCCTGATGAAACATATTACAAACCTTTACCTACTAGATTAGAAGCAGGAACTCAAAATATTGCAGGTGTTATAGGACTTGGAGCAGCTATTCAATATATTAATAGTGTGGGTTATGAAAAAATTGAAGAACAAGAAAAAAAGTTAAGAAAGTATTTAATTGATAAATTAATCCCAATATCTCATATTGATATTATAAATATCGAAAGCGATAGTGGAATTGTGGCCTTTAATGTAGATAAAATATTTAGTCAGGATGTAGCATATTTCTTAAATAAGTATAATATATGCGTTAGAGCAGGTAATCATTGTGCGAAAATATTGAAATCTAGTGTTGGTGTTACAAATACAGTAAGAGTAAGTTTGTATTTCTATAATACTTATGAAGAAATTGATAGTTTAGTAGAACTTTTAAGTGATTATGATAAAATAGTAAAAGAGATGATATAAATGGATCAAGAAACAAAAAGAGAAATTATAATGGAAAATTATATGCATCCAGTAAATAGGAGAAGAAGTGATGATAGTTATCATAAGACTAATACCGCTAATTCTTCATGTATAGATAATATTGATATATATGTTAAATTTAAAAATGATGTAATAGATGATATAACTTTTGAGGGTGAAGCTTGTGCTATATCAATATCTGCTACTTCAATTATGATTAATAATTTAATTGGTAAAACTAAAGATGAAGCTTTAAAATATATTAAAGAATTTTATAATATGACAGATGGCAAAGAATATGATGGAGAACTTTTACAAGAAGGAATTGTTTATGAAGATATTTATAAACAGGGTAATAGAAAAACATGTGCTACTCTACCATTTAGGGGGATAGAAAAAGCTATTTTAGAAAGTTTGAAATAGCTTTTTATGTTTTTTAATTTAATCTAGAGATGGAGAAGCGGGTAAAACTTGCTTTTTTTACTTGTTTGTATTATAATATTTAATGTTTTTTAAGGGGGAATTTTATTATGACATATGACGAGTTAAAAGAATTATTAGCTACTGCTACTAATAGGAATATAGAGAAATTAAAAAATAAATTGAATACAATACATAACGGAACACTTATAAGTGATGATATTAGATATTTGAATGCTGATAGATTTTGTGAAATGGTAAGTGAAGGAGTAGATTTAATTGATTTAGAATTTAAAATTAAGGAATATGAAGCTTTACTTTTATCTATTAATAATGATTTTAATAAACCAGTATATAATTTGCCAATAGTTATGTTTGATATTATTCGTAATGCTACAAACGAAGATGCTGTTGAGATTTTTATTCATTTAATTAGAGCTAGAGCTAAAACTAATGTTGTAGAAATAATTGATGATCCTGTAATTAATGAATATGAAAAAGAATTATATGGATATTTTAAGAAAAAAGATTGGAAACAATTTAAAATTGTTTATGATGAATATATATCTTACTTTTTACATTCTGAAAATATAGAAGAGTTTTTTGCAGCAAGAGGTTTTAATTTGTCAAAATTACAAGAAATGTTTGGCTATTTTAGAAATTTTCTTATTAGCGAATATTTATTTAAAGATGTTAAAATAAACGAATCAGTAATGGAAATCATTAGAAATGGTTTAAATGATATTATTAAAAATAATAATGTTCTTATTGCAGATTTACAAGAATTATTCAGTTTAATACAACAATTGCCTTTTGGTATTTCTTGTTATCTTAAAGAAAAATTTAATAAAAAATATAACCTTGGAATAAGCATGAATGATAGTAAAAATGACGTGTTAAGAAAAATAGAAGGTTTAATTAAAAGTTTTATGCATACTAATGCGTGGATTTCAGAATTATTAGGTGGTCTTACAATTAATGGTTTTAAAGTTGTTAATCCTATAATTGCAGGATTTGCTTATACTTTTATGGGTAGTGAACTTGATATTCAAAAACTTCTTTTAGCGGGGATTAAATATAATTCATTCTTTAGAGAAGAGTCTACAGATAAACTTGATGTATTCTCTTATAATCTTGAAGTTCAAATGGGTGATTTAATTTCTAATGATTTAAAAATTAATATTGATGATTTAGAAAATTTCTTAGCTTTATATAAGAAATATTTAGAAGGCTATATTACACATAATGAATTAGCAATTACAAGTGAAGAATTAGTATCAGATGCTGAAGTTTCATTGCCGATTTTATTAGAAAATATGCGAAACTATATACTTAGTGTAAATGCTAAAACAGTAAAGAAAACGGAAACTAAAAAAGTCCAAGTTATAGAAACTAAAGATCCACTAATAGAATATATAAGTGGAGGTAAGGTTGTAAAATTATGTGATTTAAATAAATTTCAAAAATTACTTGAAGATACTAATTTGTCAAATGATAGAAAATCGGAGTATTATAGACAAATGAGTAATGCTATAAGTAGAAAAATAACGCAAGAAAAAGAAGAATTATTAAATTCTATTTTAGAAAGTGATAGAGAATATTATGATATTGCTAAAGGAAGTAATAGACCTGAGGCTTTACAAATTATAGATGAGATAAATGCGTTAAGAGATTTAATTTATGAATCAACTTCAGATGATGAAAAAGAAGAGTTTAGATTAGAAATAGAAATTAATGTTGGTTATTTAAAGGATATGTTTAAAAAGATAGAACAACAAGATACAAACTTATATGATAATATTTTATATTATGAAGACTATAAGTTAACTCCGTATGTAATGTTACATATAGGTGATTTTGATAAAGTAGGTAAGAAACAAGCTTATGCGGCTTTAAAGAAAATAATTGAAGGTAATATAGCTAATGATTTACTTGTTAAGGGGGATTTACCAGTTAGAGTATGGTATAAGGGAAAAGATGTTAAAGTGTTCTATACTAAGGTTGGTAATTATACATTAGTTATAGGTGGTTTTAGTGGAAATAATGCTTTTAATGAAGTTAAAAGTTTTGTAAATTCTAAAGAGTTCCTTTCTTATTTGAAAGAATTAACAGAATTAGTTAAAACTAATAAAGTGCCTAGTAGTTCAGAAATAACTTCGGATATTTTGAAGCAAATTAATGAAAAAGGACAAGCAAGAAATTAATATAGTTTAGTGGTGGAGTTTATGAAGGATTTATTTTTAGAGTGTGAAAGCTCTTATCAAGTTTTTAAGAAAAAAAGTGATTTATATAATAAAGTGTATTTATTTCAATTTGATATATTAGAAGATATGTATAAAAATATTTTAATGTTAGAACAAGGTGTAGATTCGTTTTGTCTTGATTATATGGATTTTAGAGATTATACTTCGATGATAGGTAATGAACATAAAAATATAGTAAAGAATTTTATGCAATATTTAGAACAATTAAAAAAAGAAGCAGATACAGAATTTGTTTGTTATAATGATAAAATCAAAGCTGTTTTATTAAGTAGTGCGATTTCATTTCCTGAACTTTTAAGATTATTAGCTATTTTTAATATAAAATGTGTTAACTTTAGTGTTTTAGATGATGAAGGTGTTATAAGACTTACAGTTTTAGAAAATGATGAATATGTTGTTTATGAATTTCCAGAAAACTTTAGCATGGTCTTGGTAGAAGATGGTGAGATTAGATTTAATTCTGCTTTAAAATATTTACTTGGTTCAGATTTTATTATGTTTTATGTTAATTATAAATATAATAACCCTAATTGTGATATTAGTGATATTTGTAGAGAGTATAAAAATACTTGTTTAATTCGTTAATTTATGATATATTATAAAAGTAAAGCTTATAAGAGATAAGTATTATATGGTTGTTTTTAAAAGAGAATTTATGGTTGGTGGAAATAAATAAATGACATATAAGAAATCTACTCTTTAGTGGAACTAATCATTCCCGTTTCATTCACGTTAAGAATTAGAGTAATATAAAGGATGGTACCGCAGAATTTGCTCCTTGCAAGTTTTGGGGTTTTTATTTTTTAAAGGAGGATAATATGGATAGTTATTTAAATATGGCTAAGATTCTTCATTTACAAGGTTTAGATGAGTTAGCGAAAGCTAATATGTTAGTCTTAATTGTGTTTAATGATAAGAAAGATAAAGCTGGGGTGCCTTATATAAGGCATTTAAATAAAGTCTCGGAAAGTTTTAGGGATGATAAAGGTAAATGTGTGGCTTTACTTCATGATATTGTCCTAAATACTAGTTTTACTTTTGATGATTTGATTGCTTTAGGTTTTAGTAAAGATGTAATTGAGGCATTAAAACTTTTAACTAATGATTTAGGAGATTATGATAAATATATTGATAGATTAATTAAAAGTGATAATATTTTGGCTAAAAAAGTAAAAATAGCGGATTTACTTGATAATATGAATTTGAATAGATTTGAAGATTTAGATAAAACTAATTTTGATAGAATTAGAAATAAATATATTAAAACTTATATAAAATTAATTGATGATTTAGAAGGAAGGATTTTAAAATGATAGATATTAAATTAATTAGAGAAAATAAAGAATTAGTAAAAGAAAATATTAAAAAGAAATTTCAAGATGAGAAACTTTCTTTAGTAGAGGAAGTATATGAACTTGATATTAAATTTAGAGAAGCAAAAGCGGAAGCAGATAATATTAGAGCGGATAAAAATAAGAAAAGCAGTGAAATTGGTTTTCTAATGCGTGATAAAAAATTGGAAGAAGCAAATAATATTAAAGCTGAAATAGCTAATATGGATGCTAGAATTGTGGAACTTGAAAAATTAGAAGAAACTTTAAGCGAAGAAATAAAGAATAAAATGATGGCTATCCCACAAATTATTGATGAAAGTGTGCCTATTGGTAAAAATGATAATGAAAATGTGGAAATAGAAAAATTTGGAGAACCTGTTGTACCAAATTATGAAATTCCATATCATGCCGAAATATGCGAAAAATTAAATGGTTTAGATAAAGAAAGCGCTGGTAGAACTAGTGGTAATGGTTTTTATTATTTAATGGGTGATATTGCTAGACTTCATAGTGCAATGCTTAGTTATGCAAGAGATTTTATGATTAATAAAGGATTTATTTATTGTGTACCACCTTTTATGATTAGAAGTGATGTTGTAACAGGAGTTATGTCTTTTGCAGAAATGGATGCAATGATGTATAAAATTGAAGGGGAAGATTTATTCTTAATTGGAACAAGTGAACATTCAATGATTGGTAAATTTAAAGATCAAATTATTAAAGAAGCAGAACTTCCAATAACTTTAACTTCTTATTCTCCTTGTTTTAGAAAAGAAGTGGGAGCACATGGACTTGAAGAACGTGGGCTATATAGAGTTCATCAATTTGAAAAACAAGAAATGGTGGTATTATGTAAATCTGAAGAAGGAATGGATTGGTATAATAAAATGTGGCAGTTTACTGTAGAGTTTTTTAGAAGTCTAGATATACCTGTTCGTACTTTAGAATGTTGTAGTGGTGATCTTGCAGATTTAAAAGTTAAATCATGTGATGTGGAAGCTTGGAGTCCACGTCAACAAAAATATTTTGAAGTGGGATCTTGCTCAATACTTGGTGAAGCCCAAGCTAGACGTTTAGGTATTAGAGCTAAGGGCGAAAAAGGAAACTATTATGTAACAACTTTAAATAATCCTGTAGTAGGCTTATGCACTCAAATAGGAAATTGGTTGAAAT
>CANSWQ010000006.1 GCA_947650775.1 uncultured Mycoplasmatota bacterium | reverse complement strand
ATGTTATACCAGTTAACAATGAATATCATTTAGAATATGCCGAAAATTTATTTAAGAAATTAAAAGATTTAGGCTTAAGAGTAGAGCTAGATGATCGTAATGAAAAATTAGGTTATAAAATGCGTGAATCAGTAATGAAAAAAATCCCTTACGCTATAATAATAGGTAATAAAGAATTAGAATCAAATACTATAAGTTATCGTAAATGCATGAGTGATGAAACAATTAACATAGGAATAGAAGAATTTATAAATAAGATTACTAATGAGATAAAAAATAAGAATGATAAAGAATCTTAAAAAATGAATAAAGTCTGATTTAAATCAGGCTTTTTTAAATTTAAAATTATTTTTTATAAATTTAAGATATCCTAAAAAAATATTGTGTTTTTATCAAGATTGTTGTATATTAGATATATAAAGTATAAAAATAACATATAAAGTAAGCTTATTGGCAAGTTTTGACAAGTTTTGTCGCTCATAATGACAAAAAAGAAAATAAGATATAGAATGGAAAAGAATAAGGTGGATGAGTATGAAAAGAAAAATAATATATATAAGTATACCAATATTATTAGTAATAGGATTAACATTAAAAGTAAATACAAAAGAAAAAACATATTTAAATAAAGAAGCAATAGAAAACAATAAATCTATAGCGGTATATATAGAACAAGAAGAAGGAACATATAATAAAACAACATCAATACCAAATAAAGAAGATAATTATGTATTAAATACAAATAAAAGTGTATGCAATGGTAATACTAATATAGGATGGAACAAAGAAGAATGGGGCATAGAACTAAATAATATAGATAGAGAAGAAACAAGATGTTACTTATATTTTGATAAGCATGTACCAACAGCAAGTGAAATAATACTAAAAAATATAACAATCAATACAGGGACACCAGATTTTAGTCAAATAGCAACAACAGATGAAGGAGTATATCAAGTAAGTGATGGAATGTATGGAGGTACAAGTTACTATTGGAGAGGAGCAGCAATTAACAATTATGTAAAGTTTGCTGGTAAGTGTTGGAGAATAGTAAGAATCAATGGTGATGGAAGTTTAAGATTAATTTATGATGGAGCAACATGTCATGCGAATGGAACAAATACAGCAGAATCAGTAGTAATGGGTTCAACAAATGCAGAAAAGTATTATGCAACAAGTGATGGACAATATAATAATTCATCATATGTAGGATGGACCTACACACTAGGAAGCCAAAGAACAACAAGCGGGACAGCAAGTAATGCGAAGACCCAAACAGAGAAATGGTATAATGCCAACATAACAGGAGCAAATGCAAATAAGGTAGCAGATGGAAAGTTCTGTAATGATAGAAATACAGGTCAGCCATACTCTGGCTGGAGTGGATATGTAACAACATGGAGTGCAACAGGAACACAATTTGCATATGCAGGAGTAGATAGATTGTGGAATAAATATCAACCAACACTAAGCTGTCCATCAGGAGATGTGTACACATTAAAGGTAGGAGCAATAACAGCAGATGAAGTAGAGTTTGCAGGTGGAAAGAACGAAAACAACCCATCATATTATCTGTACAATGGGCAGAATTACTGGACCATGTCTCCGTATCGCTGGTATAGCAGCAACGCTCAAGTGTTCTTTGTGGATGCGGGTGGCTACCTCGGCAACGCCGGCGTGGGCTATAGCTATGCTGGTTTGCGCCCAGTAATAAATCTGAAGGAAGATGTGACATTCTCATCAGGTAATGGTACTTTAGATAATCCCTATGTAGTTCAATAAATATACAATAATTTTAATAAGATACAAAAAGAGCATCATATTTGATGTTCTTTTAAAGTACAATAGCAATTAAATTATTAGCACCTTTATTTACAATCTTAGTAACTGTTTGACTAAGTTTATATCTAGTAGCATCTGGCATCATAGAAAGTTTTGCTTGAATACCTTCTTGAACTATATTTTCTAGACTTCTACCAAATATTTCACTTTGCCAAATAGAATTAGGATCTTTTTCATAATCTTTCATTAAATAATTAATTAATTCTTTAGATTGTTGTTCACTACCGATAATAGGTTCAAAAGTAGATTGTACTTCAACTTTCATTAAATGAACTGAAGAAGCAGTAGCTTTTAACTTAACACCATATCTCGTACCTTGTTTAACTATTTCTGGAGTTTCTAATTTCATATCTTTAATAGTTGGATATACAATACCATAACCAGAATTTCTAGCAACTTTAAGAGCTGATTTGATTGAATCCATTTCTTCTTTAGATTCTTTATAAGTCGTAAATATTTTTATAAGTCCTGCTTTAGAAGTAGCAGAATCTCCCATAATACTTGATAATACTTCATTATAAAGTTCTTCCCTAGTTTCTAGGTTAATAGTAACCGTACCAGTTGCAGCATCAAGTTCACTTATATAAGATTTAGAAATATATTCACTATCTTCAAAATGATTTAGAATAAAATCGATATCTTTAATTTTTTCAACACTTATAACACTTTCTCTAATTTTATCTATATAGTGTTGTTTAATTTCATGTGTTTTAGGAAGAGCATCAATCCAAGCTGGAATTTTAACTTGAATATCTAAGACAGGGAATTCATATAAAGCTTTTTTTAGAATTTCCATTATTTCCATTTCATTCATTTTCTCAGCACTAATAGGAAGAACAGGAACATCATATGTTGATTCTATATCTTTTGCTATACGAACTGTTTCAGTATTTGTTGGATGTACACTATTTAAGATAACGATAAATGGTTTACCAATTTCTTTTAATTCTGATATAACTTTATTCTCTGCATCTAAATAACTATTACGAGGAATTTCTCCAAAAGAGCCATCACTAGTTACAACAATACCGATAGTCGCATGATCTCTAATAACTTTTTCTGTTCCAATTTCCGCAGCTTCTATAAAAGGAATAGAATCTTCAAACCAAGGAGTTTTAACCATTCTAGGATTTCCATCTTCATCTTCATAGCCATTAGAACCTGGAATAACAAAACCAACACAATCAACTAATTTAATATTAGTTTTAAATTCATTAACTGTAACTTCCGCACCATTAGAAGGAACAAATTTAGGTTCCGTTGTCATAATAGTTTTTCCTTGGGCACTTTGAGGAATTTCATCCAAACAATGTTTTTTTTCATACTCATCGGTGATATTAGGAACAACTAAGTTTTCGATAAATCTTTTAATAAAAGTAGATTTACCAGTTCTAACCGCACCTACAACTCCTAAATAAATACTCCCATTTCCTCTTTTGGCAATAGATTCAATAATCTCTTTTTTTTCCAAAATTTCACCATCTTTCAAACTTTCTAATTAAAACTATGATAATTACTTTAAAAATATAACTAATAAATTTGATATCCGTTTATTATTTATGCTATAATTAGTTTAATAAAAAGAAATAGGAGGTATTTATATGTTACTTGATAAATTAAAAATAGAGTTAATAGAACAAAAAAAGTCCAAGTTTAAAGGAAATATCTATCATTATTCTCAAGTTAATTTTGCTTATAATTCAAATAAAATAGAAGGTAGTAAATTAACAGAAAATGAAACAGAAGAAATATTTGAAACTAATTCATACATCCCGAAAAGTGACAATATAGTTAAATTAGATGATTTAATTGAAATGAAAAATCATTTTAGACTTTTTGATTATTGTTTAGATATTATTAATTCCGTTATCATTTTCTATGTTTTCATCCTTTCAGCGATGAGAATAAATCCTTAGTAAAGAATAAATTAGTATTTTCTAATTAATATAATGGTGATTAAATATGATTTATATAACTGGAGATAAACATGCTGATTTTAGAGAAGTTTTTTATTTTTGTTATGCTAATGAAACAACCTTAGATGATATATTAATTGTACTTGGAGATGCAGGAATAAATTATTATGCGAGTGAGAAAGATTATATGTTAAAAGATAGTTTGAAAGAGTATCCAATAACATTTTTTTGTATACATGGTAATCATGAAGAAAGGCCAGAAAAGATTAAGTCTTATAAAACAAAAAAATTTTATGATGGAATTGTGTATTATGAAGATGATTATCCAAATATATTATTTGCTAAAGATGGGGAAGTATATAATTTTAATAATCATAAAGTTTTAGTTATAGGTGGAGCTTATAGTGTTGATAAGTATTTTAGGCTAGCAAGAGGATATAATTGGTATGAAAGTGAACAACCGAGTGAAAAAGCAAAGAATAAGATAAAAAGAGTGTTAAAGGATTTAGATAATAAAATTGATATTATTTTATCTCATACATGCCCTTATAAATACTTACCAAGAGAAATGTTTTTGGAAGGAATCAATCAAAGTACAGTTGATAATTCTACAGAATATTTTTTGGATAAAATAGAAAAAACTACTGATTATAATTTGTGGTACTGTGGTCATTACCATACTGATAAAGAAATAGATAAAATAATATTTATGTTTCATAAAATAGAAGAGTTTAAATGAGTGGGTTCTAAAAAAGTTATTGTAAATTATATATAAACAAAGAAAAAAGTATATTTTAATTAATTTAGAACCTTAAAATGCATCAGAAAAGCTCTCTTTGTAAGTACGGAAAACAATTGGTGAACTCCCATATCTGTTGCAGTATAATTATTAACTTTTTTTATGAAATTATAGGAATTATACATGATTTAAGTTATAATTTAATTAGATGAAAAATATTTAGGAGGTGAAGAAATGCAAACATTACAAATAAGAAATTCAACGGCGGAATTTTTAATTTTTACAAAACAAAATAAAGAGAAAACAATTGAGGTAATAGTAGATAATAAATCAGTTTGGCTCAGCCAAAAATTAATAGCTGAACTTTTTGATACAACTAGGAATAATATTACAATGCACTTAAATAATATTTTAGAAAATGAATTAGATAGAAATTCAGTATGTAAGAATTTCTTACATACTGCTGAAGACGGAAAGAATTATAAGACTAAATATTACAATTTGAATGCAATTATTGCAGTTGGATTTAAAGTTAATAGTAAAAGAGCAATAGAATTTAGATTGTGGGCAATTAATGTATTAAAACAATATTCTGTTAAAGGATATGTTTTAGATAAAGAAAGACTTAAAAATGGAACTTTTTTTAATGAAAATTATTTTGATGAATTACTTCAAGAGATTAGAGAAATTAGAATAAGTGAAAGAAATTTTTATCAAAAAATTACTGATATTTATGCTACTAGTTCGGATTATAATGTAACCTCTCCTACAACAAAAGAATTTTTTAAAACCGTTCAAAATAAAATGCATTATGCTACACATGGTAGTACTGCTGCAGAAGTTATAGTAGAAAGAGCAAATCATAAAAAGGAACATATGGGACTTACTAATTGGAAAAATTCTCCAAATGGTAAAATAATGGCAACTGATGTAGTTAATGCTAAAAACTATTTAACAAAAGAAGAATTAAAATCCTTAGAAAGAATAGTTACAATGTATTTAGATTATGCAGAAGATCAAGCTGAAAGGCATATCCCAATGACAATGGAAGATTGGAAAAAAAGATTAGATGTATTTTTACAATTCAATGAAAGAGAAGTATTAGATAATCCAGGTAAAGTTTCTCATAAAGTTGCTGAAAGTTTTGCTTTATCAGAGTTTGAAAAATATAGAATCGTACAAGATAAATTATTTGAATCTGATTTCGACAAGTTTATGATTGAAATGAAAAATGAAGAAATAAATAATTAAAAATTGGAGAAGTTTAGATGAAAAAGATAATTGGAATAATGGGACCTAATAATCTTACAGAAAAAAATTTAAGAGATGCTTTTGAAATTGGTAAATATGTAGCAGATGAAGGATATACAGTTTTAACTGGCGGCTTAAATGTAGGCATTCAAAATGAAGTAGTAAAAGGCGCAAAAGAAAGTAATGGGTTAACTATAAAATTATGCCATTTAATGAATCAGATAAGTTTTCAGAATATGTTTATACCTATTATTACAAATATGAGAAAATGAAAAAAGATATTTAATTGACACTTGTCTAAATAGCCAAGATAATTATGCAAAACTAGCTGAATATTTTTTAGAGGATGAAGATTAATAATTGAATTACTAGAAAAAAATCTAGTATTTTTCTTTTGCTTTATTCTATCTATTATTATATAATAGAAGAGGTGATAATATGAAGTGGATATTAAATATTAATAAAAAGTATAAAATACCTTACATATTATCAAATATATTTTTAATATTTTTTGATAGTATAGGTTTTGTTATTCCCATAATTATTGGGTTTATTGTTGATAGAGTAACTAAAGAAGGGAATTATGAAAACTTATTATTAATAATAATTGGTTTAATTATATTTTCTATCATAAAAGTTTTAGGTTCATATTTTAGTGTTATAAAACTAGATATCGTAAGTAACAAAATTGTAAGTGAATTAAAACAGAAGTGCTATAAAAACGTGAATAATTTAGATCATGACTTTTTTGAACATAACAACAAAGGCGAATTAATGACTAATTTTACAAGTGATATGTGGAATATAAGAAAACAAATTAGTTATAACATAAAAACAATTGGTGGAATAATGTTAAGTTTTATTTGTTCTTTTGTGTATCTATTAACTATTAATGCACCTTTCACATTAATTATTTTAACACCAGGCATATTAGTGGGTATCATAACAGTTATCTTTTATAAAAATATTCATAAAGAATATGAAAAATTACGTGATATGACGAGTGAAGTTAATGATTATATAAGTGACAATATTGAAGCTAATCGTGTTGTAAAGACCTTTGCTTTAGAAGAATATGAAATCAAAGAAATGAAAAAAATAAGTAAGAAATATATTGATAAAGATATAAAAGTAGGATTTAAAGAAAACACCTTTTATGGCAGTATTGATTTTCTTAGTTATTTTATGAGTGTAATATTACTTATTGTTGGAGGTTTTTTAATTATTAATAATAAGATAACCTTAGGTGAATTAATTATCTTTAATTCTTATCTTTATAACTTACGTGCGCCATTTATAAGACTAGGAGGTCTACTTCATAGTATTCAAAGATATGGCATAGCTAAAAAACGTATAAAAAATCTTTTAGATGCCAAGCCTAAGATAGAATTAAAAGGTGAAGAACCATTAAAAAGTTTATTAGTACCTATTGAATTTAAAAATGTCAGAATAGTTTTTGATAATAAAGTAGTTTTAGAAAATCTAAATTTAAAAATTAATCCTCAAGAAACAATTGCTTTTATAGGTAAGACAGGAAGTGGTAAATCATCAATAGTAAACTTATTATTAGGATTTATCATCCCAGAAAGTGGAGAAGTATTAATAAATGGCAAGAATTATTTAGACTATAATATTAAAGATTTAAGAGAAAAAGTTGGTTATGTTACCCAATCTAGTTTTCTATTTAGTGATTCAATCTATAACAATATTAGATATGGAAATTTAGGGTTAAGTAAAAAAGCCGCTATGAAATATGCAAATATTGCTTGTTGTGATTATATCAAAAATATGCCAGAAGGATTGGATACTATAATTGGTGAAAAAGGAGTAGGTTTATCAGGTGGTGAAAAACAAAGATTATCTTTAGCTAGAGCCCTAGCTGTTAAACCTGACATTCTCTTACTAGATGATATTACAAGTGCCCTAGATATAGAAACTGAAGAAAAAATAAATGAAAGTATCAAGAATTTAGAATATAAATCTACCAAAGTTATAATTGCAAGTAAGATAGTAAGTGTTATGAATGCTGATAGAATTTATGTCTTAGACAAAGGTAAAGTTATAGAAAGTGGTAATCACCAAGAATTAATGGATAAAAAAGGTTATTATTATAAATTATACGAATTACAGAAAGGAGATATTTAAAATGGTTAACAATTACAAGAAAGATGAAGAAAAAACAAAATTTTCTTGGAAAAATATGACTCGCATGCTTGAATTTGTAAAACCATATAAAAAAGAATTATTTATCTCTTTCTTTATCGGGATAATATCAAGTCTGTTACTACTTATACTTCCAAAAATAATGGCTTATGCCATAGATGTATCATTTGCAAATAAGAATTTTATGCAAATAATCTTATTAACTTTTATTATGTTAGGTATTGTTTTATTATCTGTCTTTTTAACTAAAATAGAAAGAGACAAAATGATTATTGCACTTGATAAAGTATCATATGATATCAAAGTAGAAATATTTAAAAAATTACAATATTTACCTAATAGTTATTTTGATACTAGAAGTCATGGCAAGATATATACGAGAGCTACTAGTTATCCTGATGATGTAGCAGGAATATTTTGTTATGTTATCGTTCAAGGATTACTTGATATTGTAAATTTAATATTTGTCATTATATTTATGCTAATAACGAATACACCTTTAGCCTTAATAAGTATAATTCTAGCTATAATATTAGTTATAATATTTGTCTTTTTAGCTCCTCTTAGAAGAAAACTCCAACATGTTGTAAATGACAAAAATTCAAATGTTAATGCGTATGTATCTGAAAGTATAAATGGTATTAGAATAACTCAAAGTTTTAATCGTGAGAATGAAAATGAAAAGATTTTAAGAGATTTAGAAAAAGAAAGGATTAATGCTCAAAAGAAAACATTTTTTATAGGAAATCTAAATTGGTCGCTTGCTCATGTTTTTGATATAATATGTATAGCTTTAATCTATTATATTGGTTTAAGATATTTTTATCCAAGTGTTAGTTTAGGTACAATAATCGCAATTGATTCTTATTCTTCAAGATTTTGGGACCCATTAGAGTATATCACTAGTAGTTATAATGATTTAATGGATGCTTCAACTTATTTAGAAAGAATATTTGAATTATTAGATGAACCACTTATTATTGAAAACTCTCAAAAATCAATGATTTTAGATATTAAAGGTGATGTTGAATTAAAAAATGTTGTCTTTAGTTATGATAAAAAGAAAAAAGTATTAAATCATGTTAATTTAAAAATTAAAGCCGGAGATAAAGTTGGTTTAGTTGGAGAAACCGGTTGTGGAAAATCTACAATATTAAGTTTAATATCTAGGTTTTATGATCCTGATGAAGGTGAGATTTTAATTGATGGTATTAATATTAAAGACATAAGACTTAATAATTTAAGAGGGCAAGTTAGTATGATGCTTCAAGATAACTTTTTATTTGCAAGAAGTGTATATGACAATTTAGTATTAAATAAAAGAATAAAAAAAGAAGAAGTAATTAAAGTTTGTAAAATGTTAGATATTCATGACATGATTATGAATTTAGAAAAAGGGTATGAGACTATACTTTTAAATAATGGTTCTAACTTATCAAATGGTGAAAAACAACTTTTATGTATTGCGAGAATAATGCTTCAAGACCCTAAGATTTTAATTCTTGATGAAGCGACAAGTAATATTGATTTAATGACCGAGAAAAAAATAACTAAAGCAATAGAAATGGTTACAAAAAATAGAACTACCATAATGGTTGCTCATCGTATATCCACGATAAAAAATTGTGATAAAATAGTTTTAATAAAAGATCACATAAATTATGAAGAAGGAACACATAATGAGCTTATAAAGAAAAAAGGAGAATATTATGAATTATATTCTTCCCAAGCAATCCAATAATTTTACAAGGAAATAATTGTTTTATTATTAATACTTTGATATAATTAATTACGAGGATGTGAAAATATGAAAAAAATAATAATTAGTATAATAACAATAATGTTATTAATATTACCAATAAATGCGAAAGCTGAAAGTAATGAAGTAACGATATATCTATTTAGATCTACAATATGTAATCATTGCGAAGATGCTTTAGAATATTTAAATGAAAACAAAGATAGTATACCTGAGGGAGTAAAATTAAAAACTTATCAAGTATATCAAAACAGCAATAACATTAAGTTATTAGAACAAATTCAAAAAGATTTTAACTTTGATGAAGAAGATATTGGAAGTGTTCCTTTATTTATGATTGGTGATGAATACATTTTTGGTTATTCTGGACCTGCTGATGTTAAAAAAGCTTTTAATTTAGCTGAAGAAGCTAAAAATGATAGTGAATATAAAGACATAGTTAAAGAGACAATTTCTAAATTAAGTTTAGAAGATGATTATATGATGTTAGAAGAAATCTTTAGTGAACCAAGTAAAGTTGCTACTATGATAGTTTTTGGCATATTTGGAGCTATTGTTCTAGGCTTCATTGCTATGATTATATTCTCACGAAAAAATTAATATTTAAGACATAGCTACTTTAATTAGTAGCTTTTCTCATATATAATAGATAACTGAAGGAGTAAATATGAAAATAGAAAAAGATAATAAACAAGAAAAAACATTTAAAAATATATTAAGAGAAATATGTGAAGAAGAGAATATAAAATATACATATCTATCAAAAGGGTGGATAATAGTTTTAGAAAAAGATGGAATATGTAGAACTATCGCTGGTTATAAATTTGATTTAGATGGTCATGGTTTAGGAGAAGTATGTGATGATAAATATGCTTTATGCCAAGTATTAGAACATTTCGGCATACCAGTAGTAGAACATAATATTATATATGCTCCAACTAATAAAGAAAGTTATGCTAAAGATTGTAATACAGTTGAATATTTACAAGAATTATTTTTAAAATATCAAAAATCTGTTGTACTAAAAATAAATAATGGTACATGTGGTAATGATGTAATCCATATAACAGATTATAAAAAATTAAAAGAATACTATTTAAAATTGTGTATCAAAAATTTATCTTTAAGTTTATGCCCTTTTATAGATATAGAAAATGAATATAGAGTAATAGTACTAAATAAAAATATAGAGCTTATATATAAAAAAGAATTGCCAGTAGTTTATGGTGATGGTAAATCTACTATAAAAGAATTATTAAAAAACTTTAACTATGAATATTTCGAAAGTTATGATGGTACAAATAAAGATACCATTTTAAAAGAAAATGAAGAATATATTCATAATTGGAAATTCAACTTATCAGGAGGAGCCAAAGCCAGTTTTGATATAGATAATAAAATTAAAACAGAAATAATAAAACTAGCTACTAATGTTATAAATACACTAGATTTAAAATTTGGTAGTATTGATATCATCCGTGATAAAAAAGGTAATTACTATTGTTTAGAAATCAACAGTGGAGTAATGATGGATAATCTTATCAAAGAAAATGAAAGTGGTTATGAAATAGCCAAAAATATCTATAAAAAAGCGATAATATCTATGTTTAAAGAAAAGTAAAATAGGCCTGATTAATTTACAACCAAGGTTAACTATGATATAATAAATGATAGACAAGGAGTATAATTTATGAAAATTATTATGCTAGAAGATGTAAGAAAAGTTGGGAAAAAAGACGAGATATTAGAAGTAAGTGATGGATATGCTAATAACTATTTAATAAAAAATAAATTAGCAGTTCCCTACACCAAAAGAAGTAAAGAAGTCTTAGATAGAGAACTTGATGCTAAGCAAAAAGAAGAAGATAAAAAAGTAGCAGAGTATCAAGAAATAAAGAAAAAACTAGAAAATAAGATAATTGATTTTAAAGTAAAAACTGGCAAAGAAGACAAAGTATTTGGTAAAGTTTCCACGAAGCAAATCGCGGATGAGTTAAATAAGCTTGGCTTTAAAATAGATAAAAAATGCATTAAATTAGATTATGATTTAGCTAGTTTAGGCATTAGTGAAGTAGAAATTATTTTACACAAGAAAGTTAGTTTTAAAATACGCGCCAATTTAATTAAATAGGAGGATTTATGGCAGCACGAGCATTACCTAATGATTATGAAGCAGAAATGAGTGTTCTAGGAGTAGCATTTTTAAACAAAGATGCACTTGAAAAAATCAGTGATGAAGTAACAGAAGATATGTTCTTCAATGATAAAAATAGAATCATATTTAATGCTATAATCTCATTATATAAAGAAAGAAATCCAATTGATATAACTACAATCAAGGCTGAGCTTGACAAGAAAAAAGTTTTAAATGAAGTAGGGGGCCTTCCTTATTTAATGGAAGTTATCGATTCAGTTGTAACATCTGCCAATCTAGAATATTACATCAAGATATTAAAAGACCATGCTATTAGAAGAAACTTAATAAATACAGCAACAGATATTGTAACCAATGCTTATTCTAGTGAAAATATTAATGGTTTATTAGATGAATCTGAAAGAAGTATATTAAATGCAGTTAGAGTAAGACAAACCAGTGAATTTGTGCCAATCCACGAAATACTCCGAAGAGCCCAAGAAAGACTAGAAGAGTTATCTAAAAATAAAAGTGATATTACCGGAATAAGAACAGGTTTTTATGATTTAGATAAAGCAACAGCAGGCTTACACGGGGGAGAACTAATCATTCTCGCTGCTCGTCCAGGTATGGGAAAAACCGCTTTTGCTCTAAATATTGCGACAAACGCTGCCTTTTCTACTGAAAAAGCTATCGCGATATTCAACTTAGAAATGAGTGCCGAGATGTTAGTTAATCGTATGATAGCAAGTGTTGGAGGAATAGATTCTTACAAGTTAAGCACTGGTAAGTTAGAGCATAATGATTGGAAAAGATATAATGAAGCGATGAGTAAACTAGGAAGTACTAACATCTTTATTGAAGATAATGCTAGTATAACAGCTCCTGAGATTAAATCAAAATGTCGTAAACTTGCAAGTATGCCAAATGGTTTAGGTTTAGTTGTCATCGATTACTTGCAGTTAGTTACAACCGGTTCCAATCGTATTGAATCAAGACAAGTTGAAGTATCAGAAATTTCGCGTAGCCTAAAAACCATGGCATTAGAATTAGATGTTCCAGTTATAGCTTTAGCCCAACTTTCACGTAGTGTTGATAAGCGTGAAAACAAAGAACCAGCTTTAGTAGATTTAAGAGAATCTGGTTCCCTAGAGCAAGATGCCGATTTAGTATTATTTTTAAATCGTAAAGATTATTATGAAGCTAAAACCGAAAAAAAGGAGACTGTTGTCCCAATCGATGTAATTATTGCCAAGCATCGTAAAGGCTCAACGGGATTATATAGATTATTATTTGAACTTAACATGAGTAATTTTAAAAATTATATAAGTACTGATATTGAAGAAATTTAGAGGTGAATTATGAAGGGAAAGAATTTTAATACAATCATCATAACACTTTTAGTGAGTGCCATACTTTTAGTTAGTTTATTTGCCAAAAAAACATATGCTAAGGTAAATACTAACTATCAAGTATTTCTTAATGGTGAAAGAATTGGTGTGATCGGAAACAAAGATGATTTATATGCTTTAATAGATTATAATCAAACAGCTATCAAAGAAAAATACAAAGTAGAAAATGTCTATCCTCCTAATAATTTAAAAATAGTGGAGACAGATACATATTCTAGTGAGTTAGATGAAGTAAAAAATGTCTATAACAAAATTGAGGAAGCCGATGACTTTGCAATAAAAGGCTATACTATAACTATAAAAAGTGATGAAAGGAGTTATCAAATCAAAGTATTAGACAAAGAAATATTTTACAATGCTGCCAAAAGATTTGTAAGTGCCTTTTTAAATCAAGATGAGTATAATAAATATATTAGTAATACGCAAAGTGAAATAGTTGAAACAGGTCGTATAATTGAAAATATGCAATTTAAAGAAAACATTACAATTAAAGAAAGTTATATTAGTGTTAATGATAAAATATATACAAGTGAACAAGAATTAACACAATTTTTATTATTTGGTGAAAATCCTGATACCAAAAGTTACACTATTGCTTTAGGAGACACGATAGAATCAATTTCAGAAGCCAACAAATTAAATGTCGAAGAATTCTTAATTGCTAATGCTAAATATAAATCAGAAAATACGATTTTAAAAGTAGGAGATACTGTAAACGTTACTCTGATTTCTCCTCAATTAACATATGTTTACAAATTAAAAGAAGTCTATGACCAAACAATTATGTATGGTAAAGAAAAAGTAGCAGACAATACTAAATACACTACTTATTCTGAAATTACGACACCAGGAATAAATGGTCTTAATCGTGTTCAAGAAGAATATGAAGTTGAAAATGGAGAACGTTCACAAGCTGCCAACCCAATTATTTTAGCAACTTTAAGACCAGTTCAAAATCAAGTTACAACTTATGGTACCAAAAGACCTTACAATCCAGGCGGACCAAGCAACTGGGAAAATCCAGTTATCACAGGCGGAGATTGGTTCTGGCCTACAAACGCTGGTTATGTTATTACAAGTAGATATGGTTGGCGTTGGGGTTCTATGCACTACGGTTTAGATATATCTGGTGCTGGAAACTTTGGTTCACCGATATATGCCGCTGCTGATGGAGTAGTAGAATTAGCCTTTAATGGTTGTCCAAGTAGTGGTAAGGGAAAAAATGACACTTGTGGTTATGCTGGAAGAACATTAGGAAATCAAATAACAATAAATCACGGTAATGGTTATGTAACTATCTATGGTCACTTACATCAAACTGTAAATGTTCGTGCCGGTCAAACTGTTAAACGTGGAGATAGAATAGGTTCTATGGGCCACAGTGGTAAATCAACTGGACCGCACCTTCACTTTGAAGTTAAATATAATGGTGTTAACTTAAATCCACTTTCTATTTATAAATAATGAAAGTATGTGTTTTAGCAAGTGGTTCAGGGGGCAATTCCACTTATGTTGAAATTGGCGAATATAAAATACTAATTGATATTGGTCGCAATCGTAAATATATAGTTGAAAAGTTAAAGGAAATAGAAGTGGACCCAAGTGAAATAAACTATATATTTATCAGCCATTTACATGATGACCATATATCAGCATTAAACACTTTTCTAAAAAAATATGAACCAACCATAGTTATCAGCAAGTTAATGTTTCAGGAATTAGATAGTATTCACGAATATCCTCATATATTAATTTATGAAGATGAAGTAATATTAAATAATGTTAAAGTTACATGTATGCATTCCAGTCATGATGCAACAGATTCTAGAAATTTCTTATTTGAAAGTGGTAAAAACTCCATGGTTTATGTAACCGATACTGGTTATGTAAATTACAAAAATTACAAATATTTACAAAATAAAGAGATATATTTATTTGAAGCCAATCATGATGTTGAAAAGTTACAACACGGACCATATCCAGATTGGTTAAAAAAGCGTGTTCTATCAGACTATGGTCATTTATCAAACAATGCTAGTAGTATTTATTTATCGAAACTTATTGGAAAGAATACTAAAAAAATATATTTAATGCACCTTTCTGAAAAGAATAATACTGAAGAATTAGCTATGAAAGAAATTCAAAATATTTTTAGAACATATAAAATAGCATTCAATGATATTCATTGTGCTAAACCCGATGAAATAAGTGAAGTGATGGTAGTATGATAAAAATAATATGTTTAGGCAAATTAAAAGAAGAATATTTAACTGAACTTACAAATGATTATTTAAAAAGAATCAGTAAATATCATAAAATAGAGTTAATTGAATTAAAAGACGAAGAGAATTTAAGTAATGAAGCAAAAAATATTATGAAGAATATTAAAGAAAAAGATTATGTAATAACTTTGGAAATAGAAGGAAAAGAAATAAAAAGTGAAGACTTTGCCAAATTAATTGATAATACATTTAACACGAGTAGTACAATAACCTTTGTAATTGGTTCATCTACGGGTTTAGATGATACTATCAAGAAAAGAAGTAATTATGCTTTATCATTTTCCAAGTTTACATTTCCACATGGCTTATTTAGGGGAATATTACTTGAACAAATATATCGTGCATTCAAAATAAACAATAATGAGAATTATCATAAATAAAAGAAAGTAGGTAGTATTATGATAGGAAACGATTGGGATGAGAAATTAAAAGTCATCTGGGATAGTGAGGGTTTTAAAAAGTTTTATCAATTAGTAGAAGATGAATATAAAAATAAAACTATCTTTCCTCCAAAAGACCATATTTTTGAAGCTTTAAAATTAACAAGTTACGAAAATACTCGCGTAGTAATTGTGGGCCAAGACCCATATCATGGTGAAGGAGAAGCGCACGGTTTATCTTTCTCTGTTCAAAAAGGCGTAAAAGTTCCACCATCATTACAAAACATTTATAAGGAGTTAAATGATGATTTAGGAATACCACCTAAGAATAATGGTGATTTAACAAATTGGGCTAAAAGTGGAGTTTTAATGCTTAATGCCGTATTAACTGTTGTAAAAGACACACCAGCTTCTCACAGAAAACTTGGCTGGGAAAGATTAACAGATTATATTATAAAAACTTTAAATGAAAAAGAAGAACCAGTAGTATTTATTTTATGGGGAAATTTTGCTAAAGAAAAGATGAGTTTAATTACTAATCCTCATCATTTAATCTTAACAAGTCCTCATCCTAGTCCTTTCGCTGCCAGATATGGTTTCTTTGGTTCCAAACCATTTAGTAAAACCAATGAATTCTTAAAAAGTAAAGGCCTAAAAGAAATAGAGTGGGATTTAGATAAAAATGATTAAAAATATAATTTTAGATTTAGGTTGTGTATTGTTAAAATATGATATAAATTCTTATTTAGCTTCTATTGATATTCCAGAAGAAGAGCACGCAACTTATAAGAAATTAATATGGGCAAGTGAAGAGTGGCAGACAGGGGATTCAGGAACTATTACTTATGAAGAAATAATTGAAAGATTATGTAACAAATATCCTTTAGATGCCAAGATAAAATATATTTTAGAAAATAAAAATAACGATATACTTTTAAGTGAAATGCCAGAAAGCATCGATTACATAAAAGATTTAAAGAGAAGAGGATATAAAATATATTTTTTATCAAATATAAGTAAATGGGATAAAGAGTACAATATAAAACGTTTTGATTTTTTTAAACTACAAGATGGTGCTATATATTCCTGTGATATTAATTATATAAAACCAGCCAAAGAATATTATTATGCTTTATTAGATAAGTACAATTTAAAAGCAGAAGAATGTATATTCATTGATGATACTAAAGTAAATGTAGAATCTGCAAATGAAATTGGTATAAAAGGAATTCTATTTGATAATATAGATAATGTTAAAAAGAAAGTAGAAGAAGAATTGAATAAAAAATAGTCGTTTCAAAAAACGGCTTTTAAAATTAAAAAAAGATGATTAAACTTTAAAATCATCTATTATTTCATCTTCCATATCTTTACCATCAAAGAATAGTTTTAATTTAAATTTATGAATTTTAGCAATAATATTAGTTGGGAATTTTCTAATAATAGCATTTTCCAAACTAGTATTTTTATTATAATAATTTTTAGTCGCTGTGAGTTTTTCATCTAATCTTTTAATATTATCAATTTCTTTAATAAGTTCTTCATTATCATTTAAATTCAAATCATCCATCATTTTTAAAATCAAAGTGAATCCTTCATTTAGTTTACGGTCCATATCAAAATTTGATATATTAATATCTCTTAATTTTTCATATTCTTTAAAATAATTTTTATCAGACTTCATATGTTTTTTCAAACTATTACTAATTCTAATTAATGTTTCATATTTAATTCTAAGATTTTCATCAATAATAGATTCAGCTTCCATAACTTTCGTTTTCAAATCATTAAGTTTATTAAAATAAATAACATAATAAATACCACCCGAAGCCAAAATTATAATAATAATTAGAACGATACTTAAACCTAACATAATATCACCTACAATAAAAGTATAACAAGTTTTTAAAATTTTTTAAAGTAGTAATAATAACATTTACAAAACAAAGTGACTATATTGTAAGAAAAAAGAAAGAAATTATATGTTATAATAATAAAAGAAGAAGGGATAATATGACTTATTTAATCGCTATAAAAACAGCTATAATAATATTCCCATTAATCGCTCTTTTAATAACAATACCATTTATATTATTAAGCTATCATAAATATGGCTCAATAAATAAAATCAAAACTTTAGTAATATACAGTTTTATTCTTTATTTAATAACGATATATTTTCTAGTTATATTACCATTACCAAGTTTTGATACCGCATCAAAAATACCACCACCACATTTTAACTTTATTCCCTTTAATTTTGTTAAAGATTTCTTAAGAGAAACATCATTAATTATAACTGATACTTCTACATATATAAAAGCAATTAAGGAACCATGTTTTTATGTTGCAATATTTAATATATTTATGACTATTCCATTTGGAATGTATTTACATTATTATTTTAAGTTTAGTTTTAAGAAAACATTATTATATTCTATGTTACTATCATTATTTTTTGAATTTACACAAGGTACAGGCTTATATTTTATATATCCCAATCCTTATCGTTTATGTGATATAGATGATATTATTTTAAATACTACAGGTGGATTAGTAGGATTTGGTATAATGAAATTATTAGAAGGATTTTTACCAAGCAGAGAAGAACTAGATAAAAGAGCATATGAAACAGGTAAAAAAGTATCAGGCTTAAGAAGAATAACTATATTTTGTTTAGATATATTTATCTTTTTAATTATAAATTCTATTATATATATTTTTACTAATAACAGATTAATTCATTTTACAGCTATTATTATATATTATATTATAATTCCAATATTGATAAAAAATCAAACATTAGGAATGAAGTTTTTAAATGTAAGAATGACTTATCCTAATAAAGATATCTTTAGAAATAGTATTCGTAATTTATTTATTCATTTTTACTACTTAATACTACCATTTTTATTAATTTATTTTTCATTTCTAATATTTAATACAAAAATTTATAGTGTTTTTATAAGCCTAATATTTATTCTAATCTTTTATTTAATAAACATATTAATAATATTATTAAAAAAGAAAATTTATTATGATAAGCTAATAAAATATGAATTTAAAAGCACTATTAAAGAAAATGAAAATTAAGAATGATTATTACCAAATATTATAAATAGTTAAAAGCTAAATTTTTTGATATTATACTATTTGTTATGAAGTATTATATTAAATATAAGTTTA
>CANSWQ010000005.1 GCA_947650775.1 uncultured Mycoplasmatota bacterium | reverse complement strand
ATTGTCACTTACAATCCTACTAAGCCAAAAGAAAAAGTTTTGGAAGGAGTTAATGACTATACAACTTCTTAACAAAGAAAATATTAGTAAAAACCAAGTAGATACTATTGAACAATTTAAAGTTCTTGCCTATCTAAAAAAGCAATTTAATACTGATGAAGTAAGTCTATATCTATTAGATAGATTTACCATAAAACTTGTAGATAAGAATAATAATATAGGATATTTTAAATACAATTCTAAAACAAAATCAGTAGATTTTACGAAAAAAATATTAAAAATAAAGAAATGGAGAGATAAAAAAATGGAATTAAACTATACAAAAGTTGGTGATTATTTATTACCAAATCTAACTATAAATAATCAAAATTATGGAAAAATTAACGAGTATGGATATTTAAGATTAGAATATTTAAAAGAACACAATAAAGGTTTATACACGACACTTTTAATGAAAGATGAACTAACTAATCATCTTGTTTCAGTCAGTAATGAATGCGAAGAAAGATTAAAAACTTTAATGGATAATTATAGAAAAAATGATAATAAACTATCTGAAAAAAGCAAAGAAAATAATCAACTTGAATGGGTAGAACTAATGAATAATTATAGAAATTGTGTAGAAGAAATCATATTGAAAGAGTTTATATATGTATGATGTTGTCTATAAGCGAGCAACGTGCTGGTACTCCCACCACTAAAAAAGAAAGGCTAAACCTTAAATATGGCAACAACATCAATTTGGTCTATTAAGGATAACTTAAAACAATCTATTAATTATATTATTAACCCAGAAAAGACTACCAATAAGGATTATGGTAAAGTTGATTATGATTTTTTAGAAGGTAAGAAAGATTATGATTTCAAAAAAGAAAAAACTTGTTATGTAAGTTGTCTAAATTGTGATGAAAATAATCCATTTGATGATATGAAAGATACAAAAGATTATTATAGAAAAAATGATGGAGTTCTTGCTTATCATGGATATCAATCATTCAAAGAAGGAGAAGTTACCCCAGATATTGCTCATGAGATAGGAGTTAAGTTTGTTGAAGAGATGTTTAAAGATTATGAAGTGGTTGTTGCAACTCATCAAAACACCAATCACATACACAATCATTTCATAATCAACGCTGTTTCATTTAAAACTGGTAAAAAGTATAATAATAATCGTACTAATCTAGCCAAGTTAAGAAATATATCTGATTCATTATGTGCCGAATATGGACTCTCTATTTTAGAAGAAGATGTTGGTTATAAAAGCACTTATAATCATAAAGTAACAGACAATGACTATTATAAAACACTTAAAGATGATTTAGATAATGCTATTAGTTATTCAGTCACTCTAAAACAGGTTATGGATAGAATGAAACTACTTGGATATAAATCTTATTCTCGTAATGGCATAATAACTATTTATAGAGATAACTATGATAAAGTTAGAATAGAAAAAGCATTTGGTAATGATTATTCCAAAGATAGCATAAATAAGCAATTATACTACTCAAGACAAATTGCTTTAAAACCTATACCCCAAAAGTCTATTTTTCAAGAATATCTATCAAAAGCTAATAACCACCATAAAGGTATTTATGGATTATATTTATATTATTGTTATCTTTTAGGAGTATTTCCAAAAGAACACCCAAAACAATATTTATCTTATTCTATAAGGCAAGAAATAAAAAAGCTAGATTCATTTTCAAAACAAACAGAATTTATGGTAAATAATAAAATTGAAACTAAAGAAGATTTAGATAATTTTGCTAAAAACAACTATGAAGAATATCAAAATCTTATGGGCAAAAGAGAAAATCTTTGGAAGCGGTATCATAGAGCAAAAACTGAAGACAAAAAATCAGAAATACTTGCTGAAATAAATTCTATTCAACCAAAAATCAAAGAACTTCGCAAACTAGATAATTACTGTAAAGAAATTAGAAAACATTCTGAATCTATGCGAGATAATCTTAATAATTTTGATAAAGATTTACAAAATGAAAGAGACAATTCTAGATATTAGCATTGTCTCTTTTCCACTCTCACAAATATTTTCTTAAAACTAAATCTTTTTTAATTTTTAATTCTTCAATATCATTTTTTGCTTTTAATATATTATTTTCAATTGCATTGATTTTTTCAACAATTATTATTTGTTCCTCTAAAGATGGTAAAGGAATTTTAAATTGAGAAATCATACTCTTACTTATTTCGGGATAAGTCATTCCACTTGCTAATTCTTCAATATTTTTAGATTCATGTTTAAGCATATAATACAAATATTCATAATGCAATTTTTCATGATTGCATACAAAATTTTTATATCCTTGATTTGTTGCTACTTCTATTTTAGAAATAGAAACATCTCCAATAGTAGCTCGACTAGAAAATAGCACACTATTTACTGGAAGAAGTGTTGCATTACAACTATTTAGGCCTTCTTCCGTAATAGTCCTCTGAGTACTATTTAAATATTTGTTTTTTGTATCAACCAATGTAGCCCAATTTATATTTCCATTCCAATACTTTTGATTACTTGTATCAGGAGTTCCTCCGTTATATATATCTGCTATGTTTCCTAATTGTTCTAATTCATAAGAAGCACCAAAACATTTATCTACCAAATCATTTTTATTATCTTCTAAATTATCAATAATTAATGTTATTTCATGTGCTTTTTTTTCAATTTCTTTTACTTCATCGACAATTTTATTTTGAATAGAAATAGGAGGCAATGGTATTTTAATATTATTTATTTCATTTGATAAATTATTAATATTAGAGCCAGTACAGAAATTACTAAATAAATTTTGAACATCTTCTGAAGAAAGTAAAATATGTAAGTACTTCATGTTCAATTCTTTATTTTTAGATCTTAAAATACACATAAATCCACCAGCAAAATACTTTAGATTTTCGCTGATATATGCGCATTTCCCAACATGTTTTTTACTTCCACTTGAAAAGCACATAAAAATATCATCTTTTATCAATTTTTTCTGGTTATCTAAATTTATAGCACCATCAATATATACCTTTTTTCTAATATTTAATTCACCATTTAAAGAAACATTATCCGCAGTTAAAATGGCATTGTCAGTTTCTAAATATGTTTGTTGTTCTTTTTTATAATTGACTCCTTTGATTAGTTCAACTAATTTTCCTAGTTTTTCAGTAGAAAAATTTGTATCAAAGTTCATCTGCAATTTAGCCTTTTTATTTAAATTGATTTTTTTATCAAATTTACTGGTTCCATATTCAAAAAGATTATAAATATACTCATAATGAATATTTTTAGTAAGTTTTTCATCTATTTTATTTACTTTATTATTAAAAATATTATAAATATAACTATTCGCCTTGGTTTTATCTAACTGATTATTTTCATTATATAATTTAGTTCCAGAAGGTAACCATTTTAATCCTTCATGGCCCCTTCGCTCACTAAATTCATACCCCAAAAACTTCTTTTCTTCTTTTTTTTGCCCAGTATTAACGATTACAGCTTGTTGCTCAAAGGTTAAAATAAAATATAATAATTTATTCTTTTCTAATTCTCTAATTTTTTCAATATCTTCATCAAAGTCTTTTTTATAATCATTATAAAGTTCATGTTCAATTTGATGTCCATTAATTAGTTGAAGATAATCTTTAAATGTTAAATTTCCATAAACATTGTTAACATATTTAGAGAAAACATTTTCAATACCCATTACAGTCACATCTAAATTATCATTAAAGAATTTATCAATAGCACGTTCAATTTCTTTATAATCACTATCTAATCTACGTTCTAAAAATAAAATAATAGTGTTGGTTCCAGTTTTCATAAAAGTTCCAGAACCTAACTCAACTATGGATTTGATTTTAAAGTATTTAAAAATTACTTCTCTGGTTTTTGAATAAATTCCACTATTAGAAAGTATAGAAATTGGCAATACTACTCCTGCCCATCCACCAACTTTGAGTAACTGCTTCATACGTTCAACAAATAGACACTCTATTTCAGAACTATTGTCAGTTAAACTATCATATAACTCAAAAGATTCTTTACCATTCTTTAAAGTAGATTTAAATGCTTCTACACTATATGGAGGGTTAGAAATCAGTATATCAAATTGACCATTATTTTTTTTATCAAACGTTTGAGTTTCTTTTAACTTTCCAATATACTCATTTGATTTAAAGTTATCTAATCCATTAGCCCAGATAATATTTGCTTCACCATCACCATTAAAGAATGCTGATACTTTGGCAGTTTTAACAAGTCTATCATCTAGGTCTATTCCATATACATAGTCTTTAGCCCAAATAAATTTTTCACTTTCAATCCATGTCCTGATTTTATTTTTTATAGTAGGTGTTGCATAAGAAATATCTAAATTATCAACAATGTTATCTATTTCACTTTGAGTTAAGACCATTCCAAATTTTTCAAGTATATTTTGGACTTGTTCCATGTATTCAGTTAAAAAATGTCCACTTCCAGCTGCATAATCAATTACTACAGGTAAAATTTCGGAATCACCATTTTTAATTTTATTTATTATCATTTCTTCAATTGGTAAAGAACTAATAATAAATCTAGTAATAGGGACAGGTGTAAAAAATTGTCCTGCTTCCTGTTTCATAGAGGTGTTAAGTAATAATTCAAAAAAATCACCTAAAAACTGATGTTTTTGTCTATATCTAAATTTATATCCTTGCAAAAGCTTAACAATTTCTTTAACAATTTTAGCATTTGCTTTAAAAGATTTTTCGTCAAGTACCTCTTTAAAAGCAAAATTCGGACTTTTCTTAAGTCTAGTATCAATAAACATATCTTTTATTGTTTGTTTGAAATTTTCATCTGCCTCTATTCCTTTTAGAGCATTATTAATTTCCTTTTCTGAATAATCCGTAACTTTTATATTAAGAAAACGATCCATACCTTTTTTATACAAATCATTTAATCTCATTTGTAAAGATTCGTCAGTATCCTCATCTAACCATTGAAAATGTAATTCTTCTGACTCATTTCTATCTTCATCAATAATTTTACACACAAATAAATTAAGCAGTTTATTGAATGCGTTTGGTTTATCTGATACAACATTATGACGCAAAATTTCCATAATTTGATTAAATATTTTGCCACTATCTTCTTCTTTTAAATCTGTAAGCATTCCATAGGTTAATGCCTTGTGTTTAATTTCATATGGATTTGCGTGAGGTTCAAATATTCCGTTATCCTTAAATGATTTATTCCAATGAGTATGAATTTCTTTTGAAGTGGATAGTGAAATCCATTCAGTCTCAATAGGAACAATATTATTTTGATACTCAATTTTGCCATTATTTAATCCAGAAGTATATAAACATAAATATTTTGTATCTCGATCTAAAGCATAGTAGGTAAATAATTGCCCACCATCTTTAATCATTTTGTTATGTTCTTTTTTGAATTCATTTCCCCATGTTTTGCATTCTATCATTAAATATGCCTTTTTATCATTATCATATATTAATATGTCAAGATTTCCACTATGTCCTCTTCCAGAAGGATAAATTTTTTCAAGCTCTATATTTTCAGGTTTATATCCTTTTTCTAAAAGTCTATTTACACACTCTAAAACAACAAAATTTTCAGGTTTAACAAAATTACTTGTAGTAGCATTGCCCATTTTAATCTTAGTTCCATAATCTATTTTTTTATTATTAAAATCAACGGTAATTACATAATTACAATTGCTATACTGTTTTTCACAAACATTATTAGTCCCATTTTTAGGCTTATAACCTAATACCTTTAATAATGCTTTTATATTTTCTTCTAACATAATTAAGCCTCCTTTGTATAATTCGTATAGGTGTTAAGATATTTATTTATATCCTTTTCTTGAATTCTCCAAGCATAACCAACTTTGGAGGCCTTTATTTTTTTATTGTGTATTAATCGTATAACAGTCCTTTCACTAACTTTTAAATATTTTGCTACTTGTTTAACTGTATAAACATTGTTCTTCATCTTTACACCTCTTACACGTACTATCCTATGATATAATTATACTTTATTTTATGCTTTTTAACAAGCCTATTAATAAATTTAAACGACAATGTATGACAATTCGGACACAAATCAAATGTTTATATTCAATTGCTCTAAATTATTCTGAATCATCTTCTAATCTTTTTTCTATATCTTCAATACTTGGTAAAGTATTTTCTAAAAACTCTGGTATCTCTGATAAAATTTTGTACTCACTAACTCCAATAGGCTTATTAATATCTTTTAATGCAAGTTCAGCGGTTACTCTTTTTCTATCCTTGCATAGTAATATGCCAAATGTTGGATTATCATTTTCATCTTTGATATATTTATCAACAGCACTTAAATAAAAATTTAATTTACCAGCATATTCAGGTTTGAATTCTGTTGTTTTTAATTCAATTACTACATAACTCCTAACTTTTAAATTATAAAATAGCAAATCTATATAATAGTCTTCATTTTCTATTTCTAAGTGATATTGCCTTCCAACAAAGGCAAATCCATTCCCAAGCTCTAATAATAATTTAGTTATATTAGCAGTTAATTCACGTTCAATATCTAACTCCTTCAAATCCTTATCTGCCGTTATAAAATCAAAAATATAAGGATTTTTTAACAATTCTTTTGCTTGTTCATTGTTAGGAGATGGTAATGTTTCATCAAAATTAGTTATTTTGTTTTCTAATAATGCTTGTCTCTCATACAATTTACTTGCTATTTGATGAACAATTACAGGTCTTGCCCAGCCATTTTGTATAGATTCTTTAATATACCAATTTCTTTGCTCTTTATTTTTTACTTGATCCATTATAGTTGTGACAGAAGACCAAGGTAATTTTGCAACATGATGTTGCAAAAATTCATCATTGTCAAATTCTGTAGCAAATTTTTGCATATATCTTAAATTTCTGGCAGACATTCCCTTTAAAGTTGGAAATTCCATTTTTAAATCTTTTGCTAGAGTATCTATAAAAGATGAACCCCATTTATTGTTTTCAATTAGTTTTAAACCGATATTATAATACATCAATACTAAATCTTTATTGGCATTTTCTACTATTTTGTTTCTAGTAGTGATTAAGGTTTTCTTAATATCATTTAATACTTCAAAATATTTATCATTATTTTCTAGCATAATATCCTCCATTTACAAGTGTTCTTGTTGATATAATTATACTATAAATTTTAATAAATTCCTATATGGGAGTATTGATTTTTCATTAAATATTATCGTTAATAGAACATTATTATTTCTATTAAAATTCCGGTTATTTTCCTAATAAAAATTTATAAAATTTTGAATGCACTCACTTGAAATAATTCTAATATCTGATATAATTTAAATATCAGTTGATTTAATCAATCTTGGGAGTATAATTTTTCGCATACGTGTATAGTTATCGCTCCATTGATGTTAATACTCGCACACTAGAAATAGTCGGCGAGTTTTTATTTATATATCTCACATATTTTGATGTTTACGTCAAAATATATAGGGAGTTAGAATTTTTTACATTAAATATCTTATAAAACGATTGGAGAAATTCAAATGAAACAATATGATGTTATAATAGTAGGAGCTGGTTTAGCAGGTGTACTTTAGGTAATCTTTTGCTAAAAGAAAATAAGAAAGTTGTGATTATTGAAAATCAAGATTTAAATAAAAAAAATAAATTATGTGGTGGCATTGTCACATCAAAAGCATATAGACTTTTATTTAAAATATATTCTTCAACTCTTTTTAAAGTTTCAGGATAATCTAAATAGTTGTTTTTTGTTAAATCTAAACGTATAGGTTTGCCTAATTCCATAACACCTATAACTTGTCTTGATTTTCCACTTAAATATAGATATGCTTTTGTTTCTTCATCACAAAATCTTTTTCTATATTCGTATTTTTTTATTCCTTTCAATAAAATAACTTAAAATATGGGTTTTGTTTATTTAAAAAACTTATTTTTTATTATCCTAATTTACCTCCGTTGGTTGCTTTTTTATCTGGTGTTATTAATATTACGCCATCTTTGCTATAAGTACCAAGTATTAATATTTCTGATATAGTATTTGCAATTTGTCTTGATGGTAAATTTACGATTGCTAAAATTTGTTTACCTATTAAATCATTTGGTTTATATATTTCGGTTATTTGAGCTGAGGATTTTTTTATCCCCAACTCACCTAAATCAACTTCTAATTTATAAGCAGGATTTTTAGCTTTAATATTAATCTCTGCTTTAATTATTGTTCCTACTCTTATATCTAATTTTTTAAAATCTTCTATTGTTGGCATATTGTCTCCTTTTTTTATTAAATCATACTTTTTATAAATTTGATAGTACTTTGTTTTCTTTTACTATTTTTTTTAGTTTTGGATTTATTTTTCTTAAATCTCTTTTTATTTGTTTAAGCTCTTCTTTGGTTTCATATTTATTATTATCTATACAGTATATTAAATATCTACTGGCTGCTACTGTAAGTAATATTTTAGTCATGTCACCATCAATTCCTTTAAAATCATTTTTCCACTCTATATATGCTAAATAAGCATTAAAATACCAGTGATGAGTGTTTGACTCTTTATCATAATAACTTTCTACTAAGTCCATTTCCTCCTTTCGATCACATATAAAATAAATTTCTACATTATCCGTTTCTTTCATACAATTGTTCCTTTCTGTAAACATAATACAGCATAAACATTTGTATGTCAAATTACAGATTTTGAAAAATCTGCTTAGCAGAAAAGATAAAATCTGCTTAACAAATTTTAGAAAATCTGTTAAAAATATGTTCTATTTTCAACTAAATAGATAAAATCTGTAATTTTAAAGAAATTTTATTTTTTTTAATTTTTTAAAGAATTAAAAAAATTCCTTTCGGAATTATTCTTGTACTTCACTTATAATGTACATATTTAAATCAACTTTGCCTGTTACTTCCCCTACTAAACTATCTTCATCAACCCAGACACGGACATATTTTGTAGATCCGCTAGCTCCAGCTGCAAGTGTGCCTGTATCTATTTGAAAATAAGTTTTACCGTTTTCCGTTAAAGTTGGTGTAATTGAACTTAATGTTTTTGCAGTACTTCCTTTAGACGCATTTCCATCAGTAGATATTTTTATTTTACTTAAATCCATTGTATTAGTTGTGTCGGCATAAATATATATTTTATACGTTGCAGGTAAATTACTGTCTGTATTTTTAACAGTATAACTTACAGGTGATGATGCTAAGCCAGTTGTACCATCTAATGGTTCACTAACATTTAACGCACTAACTCCTGCTACAGTAAGTTTTAGTGTTCCTGCTGTTATAACTTGATTGTCTGTATTCTTTTTTACATCAAAAAATATCGCATAGCTAACCCCAATAACTGTTATTGCTACCAATGCTACTGCAATGGCAATTACAGTCGTTTGCTTTTTGATAATATCCTTTACTTTCATTGTATATCACCATATCATAATGATACCACAAAAAAGTGATAAAATACAAGCATATTTTATCACTTTTTTAAAAATTATTTATTTCTTCAAAAATATAGTTATATTCTGCTGCTTCCACTATTATATTATATGCATCTGTAGAGGCTACAACATTTTTATCAATAAGTGTAAACTTAATGGTATTTTCTTCTTCACTTTGATAAAAATCATTTAAAACATAACTTTTATTGTTAATAATTATCTTGGTAGATAAATCAATATTTTTTGTGGTTTCTAAATATATTTTATAATTCTTATTAAAAGCATAGTTGTTATCTATTGTTAAATAATCAACTTCATTATCTCTTTTTTCATTATATTTTAATTTGCAATCTTCTTTTTTGATAATATCAACATCATCAATTTTAGCTGCGAAAGCACTCCATGCGGGAATAGATAAACTAACTAAACCTATGACTACCGAAATTTCTAAAACTTTTCCAAATATTAGCTTATTTATCTGTTTTATTAAATTATCTTTTTCTTGCAAGCTTAAAACCCCCAAACTTGGGAGTTATTATATCACTCAATATTATTAATGTCAAATGTTATTTTTGTATGATATTTTTATATTAATTATCTTTCTTTTGAGTTTCTATTTTCTTTAAATGGCGACCATATATTTCATATAATGAATAGATTAAACAAAATAAAAGAACGAAAGCGATAAGCATTTGCCACATTATTTTTAAAGGAATAATCATTATAATAAGTGAAACTATTGATATTATAAAACTATTAATTAATGCTATCCATATTATTGCTTTATCTGTATTTATCTTCTTAAAATCTAATTTAAATTTTCCAATTATATAGTCTAGTTCTCCGATATTTTTTATTTTCTTTTTCTTACCTTTTTTAGTTATACCTTTATTCTTGATTAATGTTAATTTCTTTTTATTAATAAAGAAATAATCTACTATAAATACTACAATAAAAACTATAATACTTAAATATATCGATAATTTATAATCCATTTTAATTACTCCTTTTCCATGCATATGTTACACTTGTTATTTTTCCATTTAACTCTTTTATAATTTCTAATAATTCTTTATTCATATATACTATGTCTAAAGTAATATTCTTTTTGTATTTAGAAAATATCATTTCTAATATTTCTTTAATTATTTCTTTGCTATTTCCATATACATCTCTTATATAAATAAAATCCTCATTATATAAATTATAACATATACTTCCGACTAATTCGTTGTTGTAGTATAAAACTTCACATCTATCTTTTTCTAACATAAAATCTAGATGCTCTTTTCTATATTCCCGATATGTTTCATTTTCTAAATATTGGGAGTTTTTACTATATAATTCATTTATATTTTTTAACATATATTTTTCCCATAAAGGTTTATCTTTAATATTACTTAATTTATTTTCTCTATCTTGGTTTTGATATGGAATATCCACTCTATACGTCATTATTTTAAAATTGTATGTTGTTATTAATTTTTCAAAATCTTGATTGTATTCATTTGGTAAATAATACATTCTTTTATATTCTTTTTGAATGTTTTTTATTATAAAATCTAAAAATTTGTTGTTTTCAAGAAAAAACTTTAAACTTTGTTTATTTTCTACATCTAATATTGGTTCTTCATTTATTATTACTTCTACTTCTACGCCATTATTATCTTTATATATTAAATTTTTATCTTTTATTTTCTTTGAATACATAAGGTACCTTCATTCTAAAAATGATGCTTACAGCATCACTTTCTTTAATTTAATTGTACTAGATTTCCGATACATATTCAAGTAGTTTGATAAACATTCTAACAAATATATCACTTAAACCTTTTCTTTTAAGTTTACGTATTTCAATACGTTTTTTACTAATATCTAAATTACTAAACATTATACTTGCTATACTTTCTTTTAAACTTGTTGTTATCTTAACATCACTTATAATTGAATTAATATCTTCATTTATCAGTCTTATAGCATCAATTTCTATATCTTTTCCTTTACAATTAATAGTTAATTGACTGGTTGTAGGAACATTTTTTGCTAAAACTATAAAATCTTGATTTTCTGTATATGATTCTACTGTTATCTCTGTTCCATTTATATATGCTGATACTCCTTCTGCTTCTCTTGTATTTCGAAATCTTATTTTGTAATCTCTATTTTTAGGGATAATTCCGGCTTTACCCTCAATTGGTCTAATAATTAAAGTATAGTTATTGGCTAAATAGTTGTAATCAATCGCAGTTATAATATAGTATCCTTCTTCATTTAACCTAGAAATACCATCATCTTCATAAAGTTTATATATATTACTTCTACCTGGGAAAACATGTATTTCTAATCCTGTTGGTGGGTTCGTATCATTAATGTTTTCGGGTAACATGGCTAGTGGTATAATCGCTCCACTTTTGGCAAATACGGGATAATCTTCATCTTTGTAAAACGCAACATATCTTTTATTACCAGGAAATTTTTTACCGGTTTTAAAGTCATACCACGTTCCTTTAGGTAAAAATAATTGTTCTACACATCTATTCATTACATTGTCTTGCTTCTTAGTAATTGGTTTAACTAATAATTCACTACCAAAATAATATTCATTTTTATATGCTGGTTCATCTACTATTTCAGGATAACTATAATATAATGGTTGAATTAGAGGTAATCCTGTTTTATGATACTTATAATTTTCTGTATATAAGTAAGGAATTAAACTATGGCGTAATAAACAATATTCTTTAGCAATTGTATATGTCTTAATATCCCAGTTCCAAGGTTCTCTCTTATAATAATGCCCTCTTTCACATGCAAATCTAAATATCGGACTATAAGTTCCTAATTGAACATATCTAATATATAGTTCAGAATCTTCCATACCACCTTTGAAGCCTCCAATATCGTGGCTCCACCATGAAAGTCCTATATTACTTCCACTAGAATTAAATGATGGTAAATAGTCTAATGTATTCCAACTTACTTCGGTATTACCAGAAAAGTGAATGCCATTTAAATGAGATGCTGTAATACTATTACGAGAAAATACAAGAGGTCTATATCTATTATCTCTATAGTAATTTAGGAAATGATAATGGTTTAAGGCTTTTAATGAGTCTAAATCATATTTGTAGTCTATCCAATAAAAATCTACTCCTAAACTATCTAATGGCTTTATTAAATGATTAAAATATATCGCTATAAAAGTTTTATCAAAAGCATTAAAAGGAATCTTTTTAGTGTTTATAAGGCCTAGTTCAGTCGCTATTATACGGAATTTTTCTTCGTGCTCTCCTATTCCTTCAATTGGGTCAATATTAAGTCCTATACGTACTCCTCGGTCATGCATATAATTAGTAAATTCTAAAGGATTAGAAAATAATTCTTTTGAAAATGTAAATCCTGTTTTGTGTAAACTTAAATTTCGTTTGTCTTTTAAATGCCAAAATTCATTTAATAATAATACTGATAAAGGAATATTATTGCTATTAAAGGCTTTTAATAATTTCTTCGTATCGTCAAAGGAATATATCATATCTCTATTCCACCATATGCCTAATGCGTATCTTGGTAATAATGGAGGCATCCCTGTTAGGGTAAAATAATCTTTTAAACATAGTCCAAAATCTCTTCGATATATAAATAAATATGTGTCTATTCGTCTTTCTGTAGGTTTCACTAAAAAACCATCTTCCATATATACTAAGTTTTTAGAATCGTCTATGGAAGCAAAACCATCTGTGGAATATAATCCTTTTTCTAATGAAGATTTTATATTTTTATCTAAAGATACTTTTGTGCCGCCAAAATTTCTAGCTTCAGCATGATTGAAATACCATACTTTATCACTGTTCATTAAACCTACTTTTAAAAATTGGTCAGGAGCATATTTTGGTCCAATAAAAGTTTTTTCTTTCACATATTCAAGGACAAAATATTTGGTTTGGATTATTAAATTTTTATCTGTCTCTTCTACTTGAAAATTTGGTACATTAAAATTACGAAATCTTGCTAATTCCGTTGGGTGGTCAAAGAATACCCCTTTTTCACTATATTCAAAACGTATTAATCGCTCACTTAATATTGTTATACGATATTTTTCTCCCCTAAATATAGCTTTTTCATTACTTAAGGCATCCTGGTAATTTACTTTAAAATGCGCATCTAAATTAGCCACGACTAACCTACTCCCTTTTATTTTTACTATTTATATAATATCACATTTACTTATTTTAAACAATAATAAAAGTAAGAATTATTCTTACCAATATCTATCAAATATATAAATACTTATGTCAAATTGATTTTTAAGTAATCCACATTTACAAAATTCTCCAAGATGTTCTTTTTCACTTCTAACACAAGTATTATCTTCAGAATATATAAAGTCCCCTATTAAGAAAACTACTAATATTATTACTAGACCAGTTAATATGTCTTTCAATCTGTTCACTCCTTTTTATTAAGAATAACATATTTTTATGGTATTGTATATTTTTAATTTTTTTAACATCTTCATTGATTATTTTAAAGTTTTGTTTTATTATAAACATTAAAGGTGATGAGTAATGAATATAGAGGCTTTATTAAATCGAATTTATGATTTAGAAAAACAAAATTTTGAACTACAAGAAAAACTTAGAAAAAGAAATAAACATCCTAAAGTTAAAACTAAGAAAGAAGATATTGTAAATTACTGGTCAAGAATGCAGGATGAATGTGGCCTTAGTGTAGATTGGAGCGAAGCTCATGAAAGATGTTGGAGATGTGGATATAAAGCTAAGTTGCAAAAATGTCATATTATCCCTGATAGTTAGATGGTAAAGATGAACCTTCTAATTTGGTTTTACTTTGTGCAAGATGTCATATAGATGCCCCTAATGTCGAAAGTAAAACTTTTATGTGGGATTGGATAAGATCTAATGGAACTGAACTTTATGATACTTTTTGGAATATTAGAGCCCAAAAAGAATATGAATTTATTTATAAAAAATCTTTTGCTCAGGAATTAATTGATAGAGATATTTTATCTTATTATGATATGATATTATTTTGGAATATAAAAATTGGGAGAAGTGTTCATCATTTTGCACATCCATGGAATAATGAATCAACTGATGCTGGTTTGCTTAGAATGAGACTTGAAGAATTTGATGAATTACATCCTGTAGTGAAAAAGAAAAATGAAACTTTTAGAAAAAAGAAGAAGAATTTGATAGTTTTATTTATAGTGTCTATGAAATTGCTAAAAAATTTAATTTTAATATTTGGGAAGGTAGAAGTAAAAATAGATTCTCCGTTACTCTAAGTAGCTTTATTAATAGAGATAAAAAACTTAATTTATCAATAAAATTAGGTAGCGATAATAATTACCTAGCTTGCTTTACAGATGAGATTAATCCAAATAACAATACTATTTCAGATTATAAAATTAAATTAGGAAATCGGGAAAATGCACTTATGTTTATTAATCAAAAAATTGAAGAATTTGTTTTAAATAATGGTATGTTAAAAACTCAAGAATTTGTATTTACCATAAATCCGTTTTTACGTTTAAAAGATGATGAAATGTAAAAAAGATTAACCATGAATCATTTATTTGTTCTTGGTTAATCTTTTATTTTTTAAATAATATCTTGGCAGTTCTAAGCATTTGAGCTGTATATCCATATTCGTTGTCATACCATCCAACTACTTTTACTAACTTGTTATTAATTGATGTTGATAACCCATCTACTAATGCACCATATTTCTTACCTATGATGTCACTTGAAACAATTGGGTCATATGTAATACCTATCGTTTCATTTTGATTGTTTGTAAATAGTCCATTTATTTCATCTACTGTAGTCTTTCTTTTAGGTATAAATGTTAGTTCAACCATTGAGCCATCTTCTACTGGAACACGATATGCAATGCCATCTAATTTTCCTTCTAGGCTTGGAATAACTTTTCCAATCGCAGATGCGGCACCTGTAGAAGTCGGAATAATATTTGCGGCACACGCTCTTCCTCTTCTTGATTTAATTCCTTTTTTATGAGATATGTCTAGTGTTGCTTGGTCATTAGTATAAGCATGAATTGTTGACATATAACCATTTTCAATACCTATACTTTTTTCAAGTATATTAGCAATAGGTGCTAAACAATTAGTTGTACAGCTAGCTGATGAAATAACTTCTTCTGTACCATCTAATATATTTTCATTAACATTGTATACTATGGTTTTGACATTGTCTGATTTTGAGGGAGCGGAAATTAATACTTTTTTAGCTCCTGCTTTAATATGTTTATAAGCTTGGTCATATTCAGTAAATTTGCCAGTACATTCTAATACTAAATCGACATTTAAGTCTCCCCAGGGAAGAGTCTCAGGATTCATTTCATTAAATATTCGCACTTTCTTAATATTATTAATTATAATATCGTTATTTATAAATTTGATTAAATCTTCGTGAAAGGCTCTGTGAACTGTATCATATTTTAAAAGATATGATAATTCTTCAGCATTACCTATATCATTTATGGCCACTATATCAAAATCGGTCGCTGTTATTATTTGTCTAAAAGCTAATCTTCCTATTCTTCCAAATCCATTTATCGCTACTCTAATCATTATTGTTTCCTCCTATAAATTCTCTTAATATACTTCCTTTACTCACATATTCACTGCTTATTGAATAAAAACTTTGTAAAAATTTCATTATTCTTCTCGCTTCTTCATAATATGGAGAGTCAGTCGTTACTGATAATAATAATGGTCTTACAAATACTTTTAATACTCCTATTTCATATGGTAAAGCCGTATTAATAATGAAATCTGCTTGATGCGTATATGGGAAAATATACTTTTCTTCTCCATTACGAACACTTTGCCAGTTTTTTAAAGTACTTGTAACATCATGTCCCCTTGTTTTGCTATCTCTAACTATTCTTCTAATAAGTCTTAAATCTAATGTGGATATATAATTGTGCCTATCTATATTTAATGGTATAAATGGACTTAAATATACTTTGTACTTATATCTTGGTGGTATAAATGGTGTTAAATCATCATTTAATGAATGTAAGCCTTCAATTAATATTATACTGTTTTCTTGTAATTTTTTTATTTTATTATTATATTCCTTTTTACCTGTTACAAAATTGTATGTGGGAATATTTACCTCTTCCCCTTTTAATAAACTTGATAATTGACTATTTAATAAATTAATATCTACCGCATTTAAACATTCATAATCATAGTTTCCTTTATCATCTTTAGGAGTATCTTCTCTTTCAACAAAATAATCATCAGTAGATATACATATTGGGTCATATCCTTTACTTCTTAAATAGGCCCCTAAAACTCTTGTCGTTGTTGTTTTGCCACTACTGGAAGGTCCCGCAATCATAATAAATTTCTTCTCGTTATTTCGTAATATCTCATCACAGGCTTTCTTTATTTGGTCTGTAAATTTTAATTCACATGATTCAATAAAACCTTTTATTTTGTCATTGGCTACTAAATTGTTTAAATCGGATATGTATGGAGTATTTAATCTTTTTAACCACGTTTGTCCTTCATAAAATGACTTAATAATATTCTCATGATGAACATATTCTGGTAATCTGCCATTTGTAAAATTACTTGGATATAAAAGAACTATTCTGTTATCTCCTAAATATTTTATATCAAATTGCTTTATGTATTTAGTACTGTATGGCATATTTACATAATAATAATTTAGATATTTCTTTAATTTATATATCGTTACAATGTTATCATATATATTAACATTGGCTGCTTTTTCTAATGTGCCATTTTCTTTGTAAAATTTAATGGCGTCTTTCTTGGAAATATTGTACTTAATAAAGGGCTCATTGCTGTCAATTATACTAGCCATCTCTTGCTTTATTCTAGATAAGTCTTCAATACTTATATTATTATTATGTTCTATCTCACATAACATTCCACCGGGAACACTATGCAAATAATGAACATCTGAGTTTGGTATTATTGTTTTTAATGCTACTTCAAATATAAATTTAACCGCTGCTTTGTATATTTTTGCTCCTTCAATACTCCTCGCATCAAAAAATTCTATGGTTTCATCTTCTAAAGCTCTGTCACTTAATGAGAATATCTCATTGTTTTTCATGACTCCTAAAGCTCGCTCTTTATATGTTGATAATTCACTTAAACTTAGATATGTCGTTCCTCTTTTAACTTGAACTGTTTTATCTTTATCAAACGTAATTGTTATAATATCATTTTTCTCACTTTTCATGTCAATTCCCCATATTCTATTATATATTATCATAAAATTATACTTTTGTCATATTTTTTTTGAATTTTGTTAATACTTTTTGTTTTTTATGAATAAAAAAATTTTATTCGGACTATATATTATTGTTAATAAGTTATGTCGTAATTAGAAAGAGAGATATTTTTATGAATATTGTACCAACTGTTATTGAAAAATCTAGTAATAAAGAATATGCTTATGATTTGTATTCACGTTTACTTAAAGATAGAATTATTTTTCTAAGTGGAGAGATTAATGATAACCTTGCTAGTATTGTAGTTAGTGAACTTCTTTATCTTGATGCTCAAAATCATGATGATATTTTTTTGTATATTAATAGTCCTGGTGGTTCTGTTTCTTCTGGGCTCGCTATTTATGATACTATGAATTATATTAAAAGCGATGTTAGAACAATTGTAATCGGTATAGCCGCCTCTATGGGAGCATTTTTACTTTCTAGCGGAACAAAAGGTAAAAGATGTGCTCTTCCTAATGCCGAAATTATGATACACCAAGTTTTAGGTGGTGCTCAAGGTCAAGCTACAGATATTAAAATTCATACTGAACATATTCTTAAACTTAAAAAAAAGCTAAATCTAATTTTAGCTGATAATACAGGGAAATCTGTTAATAAAATTACAAAAGATTGCGAAAGAGATAATTTTATGAGCGCTAAAGATGCTTTAAAATATGGTCTAATTGATGAAATTATTTAATTCGTTTTTTCTTTGTGCTTTTTGATTAAATTTCTTACTTTTATAAAATGGTGGTTAACGCCACTTTTTCCTATCGTGTAATCGGTTTCTAATGATATGATATCCGCTAACTCTTTTAGTGAGGTTTCAGGATATTTTTCTCGATAGTCTAATACTATTTTAGTCGTATCTTCTAGCAAACTATATAAATCATTTTCTTTTAAATATTTGATGTCATCTAATTGCTTTAAACCTGTATTTATTGTTTTTTCTTGATTGGCTATCTCACAATTGTTAAGACGATTAACCATATTTTTGTGATCGCGATATATTCTTATATCTTCAAAATAAAAATATGCTGTCGTTGCTTTAAACATGCGAATAATCTCACTTATTACTTCGGCATTTTTGATATATATCATATACTTTGAATTTCTCTTTATATGTTTTGCGGTTATTCCTATGTCTTTAAATAAATTCGTGATATAAATTGCTTCTCTATTCATGTCAGTGACTATTTCTAAATGATAACCACTAGAAGCTGGATCATTAATAGTTCCGGATGCTAAAAATACACCTTGAAGGTAGGCTATTTTTTCTTCTTTATTTGTTAAGAAATATTCGGTTGGTAATATCTTTTTCTTACTTTCTATTACATTTAAAAAATTTAAAATGTATTCTACTTTTTCGTTTATTTCTAATATATATATTTGTTTTACTCTAAATCTTTTTTGATTACGTATTATTATTCTTGGCTGGATATTAAATATTTCTTTTATATGTTTATATATCCTTCTTGTTATACTAGCATTTTCTAATGTTATACTTATTTTATCTTTTATTACCGCTGCAAATCTAATGAATCCAGATAATTCACATATCTTCTCGGAATCATTTATATTGTTTTTTACTATTTCCTCTTTTATTCTTGTTGTGTATGTCATTATTCTGTCTCCATTAAAATTGAGAATACTAAATATGCTGTTTTTAAAGTGTCATGTCTTAAAAAACCATCTTCTATTGTATACATTTTATCTTTTATAACTCTGATTTTTCTTTGCTTTAGTGTTTCTTCATCTAACATAACAGGATCTTTTTGCTCTTCTGTTGCATACTTTTTAACTAATTCTTGTGGAATTTCAACATTATTGGCTAAAACAATATTAATTGTTCCTTTCCCTAAATATTTCTCTAACTCCTCAATATGATTACTTACTTTATAATCATCTGTCTCTCCTGGCTGTGTTACCAAATTGCATATATATAGCTTTGGCGCTTTACTTTTTTTAATTGCTTTTACTATATTATCTATAATAATATTAGGAATTATACTTGTTAATAAACTTCCTGATGAAAAAATTATCAAGTCTGCTTCGTTTATTGCCTCTAAAACCTCTGGATTTGCTTTAACTTCATGGTCGTATGTAATTTTTATTATTTTCTTTTTTGTTTTGGTTATACTCGTTTCTCCATAAACCTTTTTATTATCTTCTGTTATACCCATTAATTCCGCATTATCCTCTGTTATAGGTAAAATCCGTCCTTCCACGTCAAGCAATTTCGCTAAAACTGGTATTGCACTTGCAAAATTTCCTTTTTGTTCAAGTAATGCTGTTAAAAGTAAATTTTTTACGGAATGATTTCCTAAACTTTTTGACTGCTTAAATCTGTAATTCATTAGATTTATTATATCTTTATCTGTATTACTCATCGAAATTAATACTTTAGATATATCTCCTACTGCTGGAATATTAAAATCTTTTCGTAATCTTAGCGTCGAGCCCCCATTATCAGAAACAGATACGACTGCTGTAATATCTATTGGAAATAATTTTAATCCTTTTAACATCTGTGAAAGCCCTGAGCCTCCACCAAAAATAACTATTTTCTTCATTTTTATCACTATTATAACTTTACCACACATTCCTTAAAAAAAGAACTATTTATTTAATAATTATTGCTTATTTTCATATTTTTTCTTGATTTTTTTATATTTTCTAAATCTGTTTTTATTGTGCACCATTTAATTTGTATTTCATTTTGCTTTGTTTTTCTTATTTCATTATTACGAAGATTCCTATCATAGCTCTTTAAATTTAAAGCGCTAAATTTTAAATAAACTTCGTGATTATTATCATAGTTTATTAAATATTCTAATATTTCTTCTTTTGTTGCCCATATAAAATTATCTGGAAATCCATATATTATTGCATCACATCCGTATTTTTGTTTTTCTGTGCCTTGAAATAGAAATCTTAAAATCAAATTAACCTTTATATAATAATTATTTAAAGTATCTTTTATCATTTTGATTTCGTCATAATTGTGAAAAATATATGTTATGGCATCTACTCTTTTCTCACCAACTTTTCCTATTAAGAAATTATCTAATTTTTTGATTATTTTTTCATCTATTCCTATTCTTCTAAAAAATGGATATAAAGATTCTATACTTTCCTGATGCATTGAACAATACTTTCCTGTTTTTATGCTAACTCCTTTGATTTCATTATTTATTTTTATCTTAATATCTGCTTTTTCAAAGTATTTACTTGTCCAACACTCTACGACATCATCTTCTTCTATATCTTTAAATATTGCATATATTAAACTCTGAATATTTACATTTAGATTTTTTATTTTATTTTTATCTATTATTTTAGCAAAATTTTTTTCATTCATAAATCCTTTTTGCACATTACCACCTCTGAAATATTATAATATCATATTATATTTGAAAAATTTGTCGAATTATAAGTAATAATGCTATTTTTTATTATTTTATATATTATTAAGTCAAATCAGCACATATTTTAAAAAGAATTGTGTTGATTTTTGGGAAATGCTACGAAAAAGTTTGAATTTATAGAGGAGAAAAACTATTAGATGAATTTTGAAGGTTAATGTGGAACAATATTTGTTAGCTACGTGTTAGCTACCGCTACGATTTTGGACGTTTTTTGACTATAAATAAATTCACAATCGTCCTTAAATAGGCGCTTAAATAAATTAATGCAAAAAAAAAGCTAGCAGCTTCCTATTTTCGCATTCACTATCTTCGGCGTTCTAGTGCTTAACTTCTCTGTTCGGGATGGGAAGAGGTGTGTCCACTAGGCTATCGTCACTAGCAAAGGATTTTGTCCTTTAAAAACTTGATAATGCTTTACTCATTAAATTATTAAAATAATTAAAGTTAAATCCTCGATCTATTAGTACTGGTCAGCTCAACGTATCACTACGCTTCCACACCCAGCCTATCAACCTTGTAGTCTACAAGGAATCTTACTTCACGAAGAATGGGAAAATTCATCTTGGAGGAGGCTTCCCGCTTAGATGCTTTCAGCGGTTATCCCGTCCATACATAGCTACTCTGCACTGCAACTGGCGTTACAACAGATACACCAGAGGT